>NZ_JBHXBG010000018.1:0-48135 GCF_042726755.1 Promicromonospora sp. NPDC060271
TGCCGCGCCTCGTCCGCCTTCGTGGCCTCCTCCAACGCCACGGCCAGCCGCGCCTGCGTCGCGGTCACAGTGTTCTTCACGGCTTCGAGTTCCCCGAGAAGGTCTACCCACTCGGCCTGCGTCTGCCTCGACACCGACGACGCCGTGTCAGTACCGCCTGGCAGGATCATCCTCGCCAACAACTCACGCAACGCCCGCACACCGGCCGCGTCGGCAGCCACGACACCGCCCACACCAGCAGTCGGGCCAGCGGTCATGCCGGCCGCCAAGCCGGCGGTCGTGCCAGCGGTCGTGCCAGCGGCCATGCCACCGAACGGCCTCGACGGGTCAGGCCCGTCGGCCGTCCGGGATGGCATCTCACCGCTTCGCGTCATGACACCAACCTATCCGACACACGTTCGACCCGCTCGCCAGGACCGAGCCATCCGCCCACAGCAGAAATGCGTCGCCGATCGGCGACGAGGCACCTGCAGACGACGACCCACCGCACCCGGGCCAGCCTTTCCGGCAGCGATCCACGATCCGACGGCAGCCAGCCTTCCCGGCAGCGATCCACGGCCCGACGGCAGCCAGCCTTCCCGGCAACACGTCCGCCTGACAGCTGGAACGCTCGCGGTAGTGAGCGAGCAACCGCAAAGGTGGTCCGCATCACGCGTGTCGGCGACCAAGCCATCTTGGGGCCCGTTGTTGATCCTCGCGGACAAGCGCCACAGCCGGGGACTCACCGAGGAGGCAGCGCCCGAGGCCGCAGCAAACGCCGATGACAGCGGGCCTCCCACGGCACGGTCCGGGCGTCGAGCCCAACTGACGCCGACCAACTCCCCACCCGAGGCCCTTGAGCGTGGCCCCATCAAACGGCGGTTTCGCCCCGGCTTGGTTCACGACCCCACACCCGCCCCGGGCGCGGCGACGCTCGTGTCCAGCCGCAGCGCCGCGACGAGCTCCCGGTAGAGCTCGTCCCGTTCGAGCAGCTCGGCGTGCCGGCCGACCGCACGCACGCGGCCGCGTTCGAGCAGCACTATCTGGTCGGCATCGACGACCGTCGAGATCCGGTGCGCGATCGTCACCACGGCGCCGGTCCTCGCGACCTCCCGGATCGCGCCGGCGAGGGCGGCCTCGGTCAGGCCGTCGAGCTGCGCCGTCGCCTCGTCGAGCAGCAGGATGTCCGGCCGGGCGACCAGCGCCCGTGCCACCGCGACCCGCTGCCGCTCGCCGCCGGAGAGCTGCGACGCGCTGACCTCGGTGTCGAGGCCGTCCGGCAGTGCGGCCACCCGCTGGCCGAGCCGCAGGGCGTCGACGGCGGCCCAGATCTCGGCGTCCGTGGCGTCCGGGGCGGCGTAGGCGAGGTTCTCTCGCAGCGTGCCGGGCACTATCGGGGTGTCCTGCTCGACATACGCGATCCGGGAGCGGATCTCGTCGGTGGTCAGCCGGGCGTAGGGCAGGCCGTCGAGCTCGACACGCCCCTCGTCCGGGCCGAGGAACCGGAGCAGGAGCGACATGATCGTCGTCTTTCCGGCGCCCGAAGGGCCGACGATGGCGGTGTGCCCGCGCCGGGGGATGTCGAGGCTCACGCCGTCGAGGGCCGGGGCCGCGGCCTCGTCCGAGCCGGCGTAGCGGTACGTGACCTCGTGGAGCCGCAGCACCGGGGTCGCGTCGCCGGCGGCCGGTCCGTGCTGACCGGGGCGTCGGGCGCCACCGGCGGAGGCGACGTCGTCGGTCTCCAGCTCCATCTCCTCGACGTCCGCGATCCGCGCGGCGGCCGCGAGCCCCGACTGGAGCGACGTGAGCGACATCGTCAGGAGCATCACCGGCATCATGAGCTGGAACACGTACAGCAGGAAGGCCACGAGCGTGCTCACGGTGATCGCGTCGGTCGAGACCCGCCACGCCCCGACGCCGAGCAGCAGCATCACCGCCAGGTTGACCGCGACGCCGGTGATCGTCCACGACACGTTCTCGAGCCGGACCGCGCGGATGCCGCTCCGGGCGGAGGCCTCGGCATGGCCGGCGACCCGGTCGCTCTCGCGCGACTCCGCACGGGCGGACTTCACGGTCCGCAGCGCGCGGACCACACCCTCGAGGCGTCCGCCGAGCGCACCCACGTGCTCCTGCGCCTCCTGCTGCGCCCTGGACAGCTGCGGCATGAGCGCCACGACGCTGATCCCGGCGACGACCAGGACCACCACCGTGACGCCGAGCAGGACCGCGTCGAGGTAGGCCATGAGCACTATCGCGCCGACGAGGCCGATGATCCCGTTGACGAAGTTGACGACGCTGGACGTCGTCGCCTCGCGGATGAGCAGCGTGTCCGAGGTGACGCGGGTGACGAGCTCGCCGGGCGCGCGGGACGTGACCTCGGGCACCCGGGCGTGCAGCAGGTGCCGGACGAGGCCGGTGCGGGCCGCGAGGATGATCCGCTCGGCGAGGGTACCGAGCATGATGCCCTGGACCAGCCCCATGACGGTTCCGGCCACGAGCAGGACGCCGAGGATCGTGATCGGGGTGCGCAGGGAGGCGGACGCCTCCAGCCCGTCCAGCACCGACTTGGTCACCAGTGGCGTCACCAGCTCGGCAGCGGTGCCCAGCGCACCGAGGACCAGGGCGACGACGAGCACCGCCTTGTGCGGGCGCGCATAGGCCCAGAGGATGCGCACCTTGTCGTTGGTGGTCCGGCCCTTCGCGCTCCCGTCGCTGTTGGCCCGGTCCTTGGCCGTTCGTTCGCCGCTCGCCTGCTCGTCGACAGTCCCGCCGTCCGGCACGTCGCCACTCCGTTCACTCGACTCGCTTGCACATCCGCGATCCATCCTGCGACACCACTGTCGCATTTGGCAACTGAATTGTTTCTTCGAGTCGGACCACATACGCTCGGCAGCGTGACGACGGAGCAGACAGAGCGCGGGGCGCGCGCGCGGACCCGGCAGGCGGTGCTCGACGCGGCCGCCTCCGTGTGGGCGCGCGACTTCTCCGCGTCCCTGAGTGCCATCGCCGAGCGCGCCGAGGTCAGCCGCTCGACGCTGCACCGCTACTTCACCGACCGCCAGGCCCTCATCGACGCCCTGCTGCTCGACTCGCTGGCACGGCTCGAGGCCCTGGACGGCGGCGTCGCCGCTCACGGCTCGGCGATGGACACGCTCGAGCAGTACCTCCGCGCGGGCGTCGCGATGGGCGATCGCGTCATCTTCCTGTTCTCGGACCCGAACAGGTTCGACGGCAACCCCCACTGGTCCGCCGAGGACGGCGACGACGAGATGCGGGCGCTGATGGACAGCGCCCGCACCGAGGGATCCATCGCCCCGGGGATCCCGACGTCGTGGGCGGTCTCGCTCTACTACGCGGTGCTCTACACCGCCGCGGAGGTCAGCAACCAGGACCTGCCGCGGCACACGGCCGCCGACCTCGCCGTGCAGTCGTTCCGGCGCAGCGTCGCGCCCTGATCGGCGCCGCCGAGGCCGCCCGGCGCCGATCGGTCCCCGTCAGCCCCGGCGGATCCCGCCCGGCGCGTCCGACAGCGGAACGGGTGCGGGGCGCTCGCACGTGCTCTCGACCGTCACGGCGGTCCCGCTGCCCGCCGACGCGAGCAGCGACGTCATGATGTCGAGCACGTGGTACGCGACGTCGCCGCTCGCCCGGGCGGCGGCACCCGGCAGGGTCGTCGTCAGGTCGGCGACGCCGTAGCCGCGGCCAGCGTCGCGGTACCCCGCACTGGGCGGCAGGGTCCGCCAGTCGCCGCCGAGCTCGTGGAGCCGGACGTCGCCGTCGAACCTGTTGGGGTCCGGGACGATCAGCGATCCGGCCTGGCCGTGGACCTCGATCTCGGCGGCCTGGGTGGCCACGGAGTCGAAGCTCATCACGAGGGTCGACAGCACACCGGACTCGTGCCGGAGCACCCCGGTGACGTGCGTGTCGACGTCGACGGGGATGACGGCGCCCTGGCGCGGCCCGGAACCGACGGTGCGCGTGGCGCGGGTGTGGCTCGCGGCCCCGACGACGGAGGCGACCGGGCCGAGCAGCGTGACCAGCGTCGTCACGTAGTACGGCCCCATGTCCAGCAGCGGTCCCCCGCCGGGCTGGTAGTAGAAGTCGGGGTTCGGGTGCCAGCGCTCGTGGCCGGGCGTCATCATCGTGGCGGTAGCCGCGACCGGCTCGCCGATCGCGCCGGCGTCGATGGCCGCCCGCGCCGTCTGCACGCCGGTGCCGAGCACGGTGTCCGGTGCGCAACCCACCCGCACCCCCGCCGCCCGGCCTGCCTCGACGACGACGCGCGCGTCGTCGAGCGTGGCGGCCAGCGGCTTCTCGCCGTACACGTCCTTGCCCGCGGCGATCGCCTTGAGCGCGATCTCGGCATGGGCGGCAGGGATCGTGAGGTTGAGGACGAGGTCGACCTCGGGGTCGGAGACCAGCTCGTCGACCGTCAGCGCCCGCGCGCCCTGCTCCGCGGCGACCGCCTCGGCACGCGCCGCGTCGAGGTCGGCGACCGCGACGACCCGCACGGCCTCGAGCCGCGCGAACGCGGAAAGGTACTGGCCGGAGATCGCGCCGAGGCCGACGATCCCCACTCTCAACGGCTGGCCCACAGGATGCCCCTCTCGATGATGGTGCGGACGTTCGGGTCGCTGACCGTCGCGAGGTCGTGACCGGGCGTGGCGACGAAGACGCGCCCGTTGCCCCACCGGCGGGTCCAGACGGCCGGGCTCGTGACCGGCCGGTGCCAGGCGTCGAAGTCGCGCGCGGCGATGGTCGTGGTCGCGAGCACGTCGTTGTAGTCGTCGGACAGCACCCAGTACTGCTCCGTCGTGAGCTCGAAGCTGGAGATCCCCGCGACGATCGGGTGGTCGGCCCGCTCCGGCACGATGTCGATGGTGTGCCGCAGGAAGTTGTCGGCGGCCTCGCCGGCCAGCTCCTCCGGGCGAGCCTTCGGCGGGTGGGTGGCGAACTGCCCACCGATCAGCTGGAGGTAGTCGGAGCTGTTCCGGTAGGAGTCGGCGATCCCGCCGTGCCACCCCGCCAGCCCCGCGCCGTTCCGCACGGCCGTGATCAGGCCGCGCAGCTCGTCACCCTCGATCGTGTTCATCGTGTTGGTCTGGACGACGACGTCGACGCCCGCCAGGTAGTCGGCGTCGGTGTACACCGCCGTCGTCTCCTCGATCCGTACGTCGTACCCCTGCTCCTTCAGGAACGGGACGAACGAGTCGGTCGTCTCGACGGGCTGGTGCCCGTCCCATCCCCCGCGCACGATCAGGGCGCGCTTCGTCGAAGAATTCATGTACAGCTCGCTCCCATAGTTGCGCAACATTGAGCCCGGCGGAGTGCCACATCGCCCCGCCCCCCTTTGATACAGCACGCTCCGAGCGGGATCAAGAGGCAGAATATTGCGCAACTTTTCTGACGCCGCTAGGGTCGCCCCATGCAGAAGCCTCGCCGGACGACGCTCGCGGACGTGGCGGCGGCCGCCGGCACGACGGTGCCGACCGTCTCGAAGGTGCTGAGCGGCCGGTCCGACGTCTCCGCACAGACCCGCGCGCGGGTCATGAGCATCGTCGCGGAGCTCGGGTACCGCGGGCGGTCCGGCCGGGACGCGGCGACGCGCGGGGCGGAGTCCCCCTTCGTCGATCTCGTGCTCAGCGGCGTCGAGGGCACCTGGGCCAACCGCGCGCTCAGCGGTGTCGAGCACGCGGCCGAGGAGGCGGGGGTCGACGTCGTGGTCTCCGTGGCCCGGCCGCCGGACGACGCCTGGCTCACGCGCCTGCTCGCGCGACGGCTGCGGGGCGCGGTCCTGGCCCTCGTCGACACCACGAGCGAACAGCTCGCGACGCTCGCCGCCGCCCGGGTGCCCATCGTCCTGCTCGACCCCGTCTCGCAGCCGCCCAGCACCGTCGCGAGCGTCGGGGCCGCCAACTGGGCGGGGGGCCGCGCCGCGGCGGAGCACCTGCTCTCGCTCGGCCACCGGCGCTTCGCCGTGCTGGCCGGACGGCGCACGCACCTCTACAGCCAGGCCCGTATCGACGGCTTCCGCTCGGCGGTGACCCAGGCCGGCCACGACCTGCCCGAGGAGCGCATCGCGCACACCGACTGGCAGCGGGCGAGCTCCGCCGAACAGGCGACCGCGCTGCTGCGGGACGATCCTGGGCCGACGGCCATCTTCGCCTGCTCCGACACCATGGCGCTCGGGGTGTACGACGCCGCCGCGGCCCTGGGCCTGCGCATCCCCGAGGACGTCAGCGTCGTGGGTTTCGACGACTCCCCCGAGGCGCAGTGGGTGACCCCGGCGCTCACGACCGTGCACCAGCCCATCGCGGAGATGGGGTCGGCAGCGCTGCGGATGCTGCTGCGCATCGGCGCCGAACCGCCGCAGGTCGCGCCACGCGAGGAGCTGGCCACGCGGCTCGTCGTCCGCGGGTCCACCGCCTGAGCGTCAGCGCTCGCCCACAGGCGTCAGACGGACCAGCGGGTCCGGGCTGTGCACACCGCGCGGCCGGTAGCCGAGCTCGTCGGCGAGGCCGAGGTAGTCGGCCAGCAGCCAGACGATGCTCAGCCACATCTCGGTGCCCTGGAGCCCGGCGACGGCGTCCGCACCGTCGCTCGCGGGTGCGAAGGCGAACCCCGCGCCGTCGACCCAGCCGCGCAGCGCCCGCCGTAGCTGGCCGCGCGCCCACGCCTCACCCTCGGCGCGGCGGTGCCCGGTCTGCTTGGCCGCGAGCCAGAGCGGGTGGATGACGTCGAGGACGTTGCAGGTGGTGTGCCCGTCGGGCGTCGCCAGGTAGGGGTCGGCCGCGTGCTCCAGCACCGTGTCGATCGCGGCCTCCGGGTAGGGCAGCGGCAGCCCGAGCTGCGCGTACGAGCCGCGGGTCAGCCGGTAGAACCCGTTCACGGCCTGCAGCCAGCGCGGCGCGGGCTGGGGTGCGCCCCACATCCCGGTCCCGGGGTCCGCGGCGGCGGTCAGCCAGCCCATGAGCGCGTGGAGCGGGCCGACGCCGCCGTCGGCGAGCTCCGCCGAGAAGTCCGCGATGTTCAGGGCGCACGCCGTGGCGAGCGCGTCGACGGCCGCGCCGCTCCCCCACGCCTGCGCGCCCCAGTCGCGCGCCTCGAGCGAGCTGACGAGGTCGCGGTCGCTCAGCGCGTGCACCGCACGGATCGGGTGCGGCAGCCGCCCGCCGAGGAGCCGGACCGCGTAGCCGACGCTGAGGACGTGGTAGCTCGCGGGGCCGTCCATGGGGTCGAGCGGCACCCCGGGTGCCTGTGGCAGCGCCGGGCCGGACAGGCCGTCGTCGGAGAGGTCGCCCGCCGGGATCAGCCCGGTCGCGGGATCCTGCCGGGCGGTGAGGCGACGGACCAGGTCCGCGGCCGAGAAGCCCGGCGGCGGCGCGTCGAGCAGCAGGTCGGCGATCTCGACGGCGTCCGCCCACGGCCGGACGGCGGGCTCGAGAGCTCCCGCGAGCGCAGCCGGCCGGTCGACGAACCGGCCGTCCTCGAAGCAGCGGGCGAGCACGTCGCCGGCCTGCTCGCGGGCACGCCCCGCGAAGTCCCGCACCTCCGCGGCGAGGTCCGGGGCCGGTTCGCCGCGGGTGTCCGCCCGGCGGTCCCGCAGGACGCGCGCCGGGTTGCCCGCGACGACAGCCCAGTCGGGCACGTCCTTGGTGACGACGGAGCCGGCGCCGATGACGACGTGGTCACCGACCGTCACGCCGTCGAGGATCGTGGCGTTCGAGCCGATCCAGACGTCGTCGCCGATCGTGATGCCCTTGCTCCAGGTGCCCTGCCGGTGGATCGGCCGGTCGGTGGCCATGCTGTGGTTGAACCCGAGGATCGACGTGTGCGCGCCGATCCTGACGCCGTCGCCCATCCGGATATCGCCGCGGACCACCGCGTAGGGGTTGATCGAGCAGTCGGCGCCGATGGTCAGGTCTCCCGTCACGTAGGCGAGCGCCGCGATGTACGTGCGGTCGCCCACGGTGAGGCGGTCGCAGAAGACCGCCGCGGTCGGTGCGACGAACACGCTGGTGCCGAGCCGTGCCCCGGCGTCGACCAGCTCCCGCTGGCGAGCGGCCTGGGCAGCGCCCTCCGGGGAGGTGGGGTCGTACTCCCAGGGCAGGAAGTCGACTCGTCGGACGCCGTCGGTCATGGAGTGATGCACGCCCGCAACCCTAACCTCAGGCCGCAGGCGCCTCCCGGGTCTCCTCGGCGGCGGTCAGGAACTTCAGGAGCGCGCGCTCGTCGGCGTCCATCCAGCGTGACCCGCGGGAGGCGTTCGCGCCGGACCGCTCGATCAGCTCGTCGAGCTCCGCGCGGTCGTCGGCGAGGATCGCGGGGTGGATGTAGCTCTTGCGGCACACCGCCGGGGTGTTGTGCAGGTGGGTGGCGGCGATCCGGACGGCCTCGGCGCGCTGCGCGTCGTGCTCGCGCCGGGTCGCCGGTTCGAGGTGCCGCAGGTGGCCGAAGGCGACGGCGCTCGCACCCCAGGTCCGGAAGGTCTTGGCGGTGTAGTCGGCGGACGTCACGCTGCCGAGGTACTCGTTGACGTCGCGTGACCCGATGCTCCGCACCTCGTCACCGTCCATGTACTGCAGCAGCCGCTGCCCGGGCAGCTCCCGGCAGCGGCGCACGATGTTCGCCACCCGCCGGTCGTGGACCACCACGTCGTGCGGCGTGCCCGACTTGCCCCGGAAGCGGAACCGCACCTCCGCACCCTCGACGGTGGCGTGCCGGTTGCGCAGCGTCGTCAGCCCGAACGACTCGCCGGACCGTACGTACTCGTCGTTCCCGACCCGGATCAGCGTCTCGTCCAGCAGCCGGACGACGGTGGCGACCACCCGCTCCGCGCCGAGCCGCGGTGAGCGCATGTCGGCGTCCACACGCTTGCGCAGGTCCGGCAGCTTCCCGCCGAACTCCACCAGCTCGTGGAACTTGGCGGCGTCGCGGTACTCGCGCCACCGGCGGTGGTACAGGTACTGCTTGCGGTTCTTGGCGTCGCGCCCGGTGGCCTGGACGTGGCCGGCGGGGTCGAGGCAGATCCACACGTCGGTCCACGCGGGCGGGATGGCGAGGGCGCGGATCCGCGCGAGCGTGTCCGGGTCGGTCACCCTGGCGCCGTCGCCGTCCACGTACGAGAACCCCGTGCCGCGCCGACGCCGTCGGATACCGCCGTCGGCGTCACAGCTGTGGGTGAGCAGGTCCCCGACGTCGTCCATCGCCAACCTCCCTGCACTCTCCCCCGCGTCGGCTGGTCTCGCCTCCAGCAACTATGGACCGGGTCGTCGTCACACGCTCGCGGACGCGTGACGGTACGGTCGAGTCCGGGAACGCACCCGAGTCCGGGGAGAGCACCCGAGTTCGCCAGCAGCCGGGAGGGCAGCGATGACCACCGAGACCCCGCGCCACAGCGTCACCGCGACGACCCACGTCGCCGAGCCGCCCGAGCGCGTCTGGGCCGAGCTCATGCACCCGGGTGCGCGGTGGATGCTCGGCGCGAACATCGAGACGGACTTCCAGCCGGGCAGCCCCATCACGTTCGAGGGCCACTTCTTCGGCCGCGTGTTCGCGGACAAGGGCACGGTCATCGCCGTCGAGCGGCCGCGGCTCCTGCACTTCACGCACTTCGCGCCGCTGAACGGCCTGGACGACGTCCCCGAGAACTACCACGACATCCGCATGGTGCTGGAACCCGACGACGGCGGGACGCGAGTCACCGTCGTCGAGGGCAACATCGACACCGAACGCCACGCGAGGGCCGCCGAGGGCTACTGGAAGGACGCGCTCGCCACGCTCGCGCACCGCGACGGCGGTACCCGCGCCTCGCACAGCTAGCGAGACGCGGGTACCGCGCGACGTGCCCGGCCCCTACCGCTGGAGCGTGAGCAGGCCCGGCCGGTACGGGAGCAGGCCGTAGTCCACCCCGTCCGAGCTCGGCGAACGGCCCTGGTACAGCAGCTGCAGGTTGCAGGGATCGACGGTCATGGTCTGGTCCGCGCTGGTGCGCAGGAGCTCACCGTGGCTGATGTCGTTGGTCCAGGTGGCACCGCTGTTGGCCTTGCCGGCGAACGGGTTGCTCTCCGTCGCGGCCTGCGGGGTCCAGGAACCGGAGAGGCTGGTCGCCGTGAACGAGCGGAAGTACCGCCCGTTCGCGCCGATCGCCTCGACGATCATCAGGTACTTGTTCTGGTCCTTGAGCTTGTAGACCTGCGGGGCCTCGAACAGGTTGTTCCTGGTGTCGGTCATGATGGTCTGGTAGCTGCTGCCGAAGTTCCCCGGGAAGTTCCCGATCGGCATGCTGGCGCGGTAGATCCGCCCGTTGTCACCGGCGAAGAACAGGTACATGTTCGTGCCGTCGCCGATGATCGTCTGGTCGATCGGGCCGGTGCCCGAGTCGGAGATCGACCCGGTGAACAGCGGGCTGGCTGCCGACCAGCCGTTCGGGTTCGTGGGGTCGCTGGAGGTCCGGTACATGAACGGCGACGGGCCCCACTGGTAGGTCAGCACCCAGATGTTCTTCGGGGCGAAGTAGAAGAGCGACGGCGCCACCGTGCCGGAGTTCATGGCGTTCTGCGAGGCGCTCGCCATCTGCGAGTAGTTGGAGAAGAGGCTGAAGTTCATCGAGCCCCAGGACGTGCCGAAGTCGTGCGTCGTGGCGTACACGAGCTGCTGACCGTTGTACGGAGCCACGGTGAAGTCCTTGAGCGAGACCCAGCCGGACCTCGGGTTCGCCAGGACCCCGGTGGACGACCAGCGGTAGCTGGACGGCAGGTCGCAGGACGTCCCCGTGTTGCTGACGAGCGAGGCGTCGTCGATGTAGAGGTTGTCGGTTCCGGCGGCCGTCTCCACGTAGTACGTGGCGGACGACAGCGTCCCGGACCAGGACACCGTCGCGGTACCCGTGAGCTGCGTCCAGCCCGACGAGTTCACGTTCCCCTGGGCCAGGTTGACGTAGCTCGTCGTGCCGCCGGCGGTCAGGGCCAGCGTGATCCGGCCGGTCGGCGTCCCGCTCTGGGAGCGCACCCACACGCTCGCCGTGTAGCTCGTGTTGTTCGTCAGCGCGGACGTGACGGTCTGGGCGGCGCCGTTCCACGCGGCGGTCCGTCCCGTCCGCAGCAGGGCGCGAGCGCCGCCGTGGACCGGGCTGGTGGTGGACGCCACCGTGCCCGCGCCGAAGGCCGACCAGCCGGTCGTGCCGTTCTCCAGGTCGCCGTTCGTGAGCAGGTTGGCGCTCGCGGCGGCCGCCGGGGCGACCTCGGACGGCAACGCTGCCGCCGGGGCCAGCACCAGGGCCGCGGTGAGCGCCAGTGCAAGTCGTGCGATGGACTTCCTCATCCTTCGCTCCTCTTCCGTCAGGGCGCAGTCTGCGACGGCTGCGCCTGGGCGTACCGGTCAGTGCAGTGCCTACCTGCGGCGTGATCAGGGCCGCGGCTCATCGGGAGCCGCCTGCGTGGGGCCAGTCGTGTGAGCGCTAACATCGTTGTTGCGGGGAGGGCTCTCACGCAGCGGTAGCTTGTCGATAACGTTATCCAACTCCCACGTGGCATACAAGACATATCTCACCCAGAAAAGTGTCGTAGGATGCGCACTGCGAGGGGAGTACTTCCCTAACATCGTCCGGTCATTACGGCGCACCATGCGACCTCGGGCGGCGACCTTGCCCGGCAAGGTGAAGGAGACCTCGGAGCCATCTACCACGGAGACTCCTTGCTCGCCATCACAGGTACTGCTTCTGCTGCCCTGCCCTCTGTCGCCACCCCCACCATGTGGGCGGTGACCATCCTCGCCGTCCTGGCCCTGATCGCCGTGGACTTCCTCATCACCAGACGCCCGCACGAGGTGTCCATGCGTGAGGCCCTCGGCTGGAGCGCCTTCTACATCGCCCTCCCCCTCGCCTTCGGCGGCTGGATCTGGGCCACGTTCGGCTCGGACATCGGCGTCCAGTACCTCACCGGGTACCTCGTCGAGAAGTCGCTGTCGGTCGACAACCTGTTCGTGTTCATGCTCCTGCTCACCGCCTTCGCCGTACCGGCGGCGCTGCAGCAGCGCGTGCTCCTGCTCGGCATCGTCGGGGCGCTCGTGCTCCGCGGGGTGTTCATCGCGCTCGGCGCGGCGGTCCTGGCCAACCTGAGCTGGGCGTTCCTGCTCTTCGGCGGGATCCTGCTGGCGACGGCGGTCAAGATCCTCGTCGACCAGCTCCGCGGCAGCTCCCACCACGTCGAGGTGTCCGAGCTGCGGTCGGTCCGGCTGATCCGTCGCTTCATGCCCGTCACCGAGGACTACCGCGGCTCCAGCCTCTCGGTCCGCGAGGGCGGCCGGCGCATGCTCACCCCGCTGGCGGTCGTCGTGGTCGCGGTCTTCGCCGCCGACGTCGTCTTCGCGGTGGACTCGGTCCCCGCCGTGTACGGCATCACGAGCGACCCGTACCTCGTGTTCGCGACGAACGCCTTCGCCCTGCTCGGCCTGCGCGCGCTGTACTTCGTGCTCCAGGGCGCCCTGAGCAAGCTTGTCCACCTCGGGTACGGCCTCGCGACGATCCTCGCGTTCATCGGCGTCAAGCTCGTCCTGCACTGGGCCCACGGCATCTGGGCGGGCGTCCCGGAGATCCCGACGCTCGCCTCGCTCGGCGTCATCGTCGGTGTCCTCGCCGTCGTGACCGCCACCAGCCTGTACGCGACGCGTGGCTCGAAGGGCCCGAAGGACGACCTGGAGACGCCCGAGCGCGTCGCCGCGTCCTAGCCCGGGCGGCCCGCAGGACGTCTCAGGCCCCCGAATCGCGACAAATCCGCTTTGATGGGTGGACACCACCGATTCGACGCCAAGGAGACCTACCCGATGAGCCAGGTAGCCCAGGTCGGCACCGTCTACCAGACCAGCCAGGAGCTTCTCGCGGCCGACCTGCCGCACCTCAGCGTCGCGCTGGACGCCAGCGGGTACGCGGTCCAGCGTGACGTGGACGGCAACTGGTACAGCGTGTCCTCCGTCGGGCCGGCGGATCTCGCGGAGGTCTACACCCTCATCCACCTCCCCGCCCTGCCGCTCCCGACGAGCTACGGGTCGGTGGTCATCACGGACAACGGCACGCCGTTCATGCGCCGCTGGGACGCCGCGACCGACGAACGGTTCGGCGCCGAGCACTGGATAGGGCCGGACGGCGCCACGGTGACCGGCGAGCACCTGCGCCGCCTCGGCATCGCACGGCAGTGGGACGCGGGTGCGGGTTCCAGCGCGAGCAACGGTGTCTCGAACGGGGCTGGCACCCGCTCCCGGTCCCGCACGGCCCAGCGGTCCCCCAGCCACTGAGCAGGCACGAGGCCGCGGGCCTTGCGGGCACCGTCACCGCGACCGCGGTGTCTGGGTCGCGAGGGCGAGAATCGCGAGCAGCGAGACCAGCGACATGGCGAGCGGCAGCGAGGCGACCATGGCGATCGCGCCGATCGCGGGGCTCAGCCCGATGCTCGCGGCGCGCATGACCCAGCTGATCCACGTCACCCCGGCGTGCGGGCGGAGGCCACGCAGGGCGTCGGCCCCCGCGAAGGCCAGCGGGACGGTGATCGCGCAGCCCAGCCCGGCCAGCGCCAGACCGGCCAGGGTCAGCACGAGCCCGGGCGCCCAGGCGGCGAGCAGCAGGCCCGCCGCGATCAGACCCAGGCTGGTGACCAGGGCCGGCCGGTTGCCGACCAGGTCGATGAACCGGTCCCCGAGCAGCCGGCCCGCGAACTGCGCGCCGAGGAGGACGCTCAGGCCGATCCCGGCGGCCGCGACGGGAACGTCTCGTTCGGTGGCCAGGAGCACGGCGGACCAGTTGTTGCCGATGTCCTCGACCGTGATTCCCGCGAGCGCGACGAGCGCGAGCGGCGCCAGCAGCCAGGCCGCGTGCCACCCGACCCGGCCGGCGCCCTGCTCGTCGTCGGTGCCCGCCGGCCGGTCGGGCAGGAAGGCCCGCGCGGACCACGTCATCACGACGGTGCAGAGCAGTCCCCACGCGCCCACGTGGACCACCAGGGGCACCCCGGCCGAGGCGGCCGCCGTGCCGACCAGGCCGCCGGCCGCGGCGCCGATGCTCCAGCCCGCGTGCATCGAGGAGAGCAGCGAGCGCCCGTACGCCTCCTGCACGCGCAGGCCGTGGGCGTTCTGCGCGACGTCGACCACGGCATCGCCGAACCCGCTCAGCACGAGCCCGGCCAGGAACACCCACGGGTTCCCCAGGACGACGCCGGTGGCGGCGAGCACCAGCGCGAGCGTGATCCACGCGGTCCCCACCGACGCCGTCCACCGGCTGCCGATACGCCGCAGGATCGCGCCCGGCAGGTGGAACGCGCACACGGCACCGAGGACGAAGCCCACGACGAGGAGCCCGAACACGGCCGAGTCGAGGCCGAGCAGGTCCTTGACCTCGGCGTAGCGGGCGAGCAGGGTCGCCGGCAGGGCGCCGTTGGTGGCGAACGCGATCATCGTCGCTACGCGGGCGCGACGCTGAGGGGAACGTGGTTGCATACGCGGCACTCTTGCGCTGCAATCGAACACGTGCAACGTTCGATCCGGCTCAAAACGATCATCAACGCCGTGCGGTCGCCCAGCGGCGCGCGCGTCGTCGACCTGTCACGGGCGACGGGGGCCTCGCTCATGACGATCCGGCGCGACCTGGCCGAGCTCGAGCGTCAGGGGGTGGTCCGGCGCACGCACGGCGGTGCGGTGAGCTCGCCCGCGCGAGGCACGCGGTTGCCGTTCGCCGTCCGTCTCGACGCCCAGGCCGGGCAGAAGCAGGCGATCGCGGCCGCGACGGCGGACCTGGTGCCTGACGGGTCGAGCGTCATCATCGACACCGGCACGACCTGTACCGCCGTGGCGCAGGCCCTGGCCGGCCGCGACCTCACCGTCCTGGCCCTCTCGGTGCATGCCGCCGCGGCGCTCGGTGAGTGCCCGGGAGTGCGGATCATCACGCCCGGCGGCGAGCTCGACGCGGAGGAGCTGGCCTGGGTGGGGCACCGGGCCGTCCGCGAGGTGCTCGAGTTCCGCGCCGACCTCGCGATCGTCGGCGTCTGCGCCTGGGACGAGCCCACCGGTCTCACGGCCACCTCGATGCACGACGCCGAGATCAAGAAGGCGATCCTGGCCTCGGCGCACCGGGCCGTCGCGGTGACGACGCCGGACAAGTTCGGCATCTCGGCGTCGTTCACCGCGTGCCCGACCGATCGCATCGACACCCTGGTCACGAGCGGGCTCTCGCCCGACGACCGCCTGTGGGTCGCGGCGGCGGGCGTCGAGGTGATCGACCAGGACGCGTGACCGGTGGGGCCGCCCGGCTCGGCGAGCGGGCGTCTATCTGTCGAAGGCGTCCTTGGCGTCCTGCGCGGCGTCCTTGATGTTCTCCCCCGCGTCCTTCAGGTCCGCCTTGGTCTGGTCGGTCCGGCCCTCGGCAACGAGCTCCTCGTTGTCCGTGGCGTCCCCGACGGCCTCCTTCGCCTTGCCCGCCGCCTTCTCGGCTGCGTTCTGGACCTTGTCTCCGGCGCTCATCAGCTCACCCTTCTCTCGGTCCCTCCAGGTTCACCCGAACCCGTCCCGCTCGCACGCGGTTCGGGATCACGCCGTTCGAGATCACGTCGTTCGGGGTAGGGCGCGAGATCGGTCATCAGGCCCGCGTGGTCGCTGGCCCAGACGCCGTCCACGGCCTCGACGCCCACCCGGTCGCACGCCACGACGTCGACCGGCGGCATACCCGTCGAACCGCAACGGACCAGCAGGTGGTCGATCCGCCGGTACGGCCAGCCCGGCATCGTCGCGCTGACGATCGCGTTGGCCGGGTCGAGGGTCCAGCCCGGCTGACCGGGATGCGCCACCTCCCAGGCATCGCGGTAGCACACGCTCCACCCGTCGAGGGACTGCTTCCCGGTGAGGAACCGCAGGCTCGCCGCGTCCGGGTCGGCGTCCAGGTCGCCGCCGAGGACGACGAGGCGGTCGTCGTCGCCGACCAGGTCCTCCACCGCGCGCGCCACCAGCACCGCCTGCCGTTCCCGGTCGACCTCGCGCGGCGCCGCCGCCTCCGGGAAGTGGTTGACTACCAGCATGCGCCCGAAAGGTTCCGGCGCGTCGATGTCGACCAGCAGCGCGGCCCACCGGAACTCGTAGACCGGCGGCCCGTCGGCCATCAGGTCGAGCTCGCGGTGGTCCAGGACCGGCCACCGGCTGGCCACCGAGATGCCGCTGCGCTCGTCGTCGGAGCGAGCCCGCGAGTGCACCACCTCGTACCCGGCGCCGACGAGATCGGCTGTCTGGTCGTACTCGTCGGTGACGATCTCCTCGGAGAACAGCACGACGTCGGGGGCGGCGCTGCTGACGATGTGCCGCAGCACGCGCCGCCGCGCGTCCCAGCCGGCCCGTCTGCCGAGGACGTTGTGGTTGTAGAGCCGCAGGATCGGTCGGCCGTCGGCCGCTCGGTGCGCCGTCATCCCGTCACGATAACTTCCCAGGTGCGAGGCCACGCCCGACGGTGGAGCATCGGAGAACCGTCGTTGAGGAGGCCCGGATGACCACCGCACCAGCCACCCCGCCCATGGATCCCGGCTCGTCGGAGGCCGACGAGCGCCAGCTCCGGCTCGCCGTCGAGCAGGGAGATGCCTACCGGAAGGCGCTCGACCACATGGCGCAGGACGTCGCCAAGGCCGGTGGCACCCAGCAGGTCGGCGACTACCTGGTCGGCTACGCCATCGAGGACGCCGAGGGCATGTACCACCTCGAGGACGGCGAGCTGGTGTGGCACAACCCCGGCGACACCAACGCGCACGTGGAGATCGTCGTGTGCGACGCGGCCGACGGGCGCTTCGTGCCCGGCCTGGACGTGACCGCGACGCTGGTGACGCCGGGCGGGCAGGAGCTCGGGCCGTACCCGCAGGAGCTGGTCTGGCACCCGATGCTCTACCACTACGCGCGCAACTGGGACCTCCCGGAGGACGGCGGGTACACGCTGCGTGTGCACGTGGACCCGCCGACCTTCATGCGGCACGACGAGATCAACGGACGGCGTTTCGCCGAACCCGTCGACGTCGAGTTCACCGGCGTGCGCATCGAGCGCGGCGCAGAGCCCGTCGACCCGCCGGGAGCCGACGGCTAGCTCTGGCCGCCGACGGCGTACGCCCGGATGACCGTCTCCCGGACCGTCGAGCCTGCCGCGTCCCGCGCCTCGGCCCGCAACGAGACGTACTCGGTGCCGCGCGGCACCCGCACGGCCGCGGTGAACTCGTCCGGGCCGTCGCCGTCCGTGACTGCCACCGGCTTCCAGGTCTTCCCGTCGTCGGCCGAAGCCCAGAGCTTCATCTCCTGGACCGCCGACGGCGTGGAGCCGGCCTGCTGGGCGGCCGACAGGCGGAGCACCTCGCGGAGGTCGCCCTGGTTGCGGTCGTCGAGGGACACCCCGTAGTCGATCTGCAGCAGCGGCAGCACCACGCGGTCGTCCTCGAAGGCCGACGTGAACCGCCACTCGGTCGCCACGCGCGTGGACAGCGGCCACCACGGCGTGGACCGCGCGACGTCGGCCCGCATCCGGTACCGCTTCGGCTCCGCCGGCAGGTCGAAGACGTACCCGGAGGTGTGGTCGTTCTCGAACACCAGCTTGCCGTCCCGCCAGAGCCGGAACCGGACCTCGGCCTCCTCCTCCCACGTCAGGGCGAACGGCATCGAGTGCCCCGCGTCGTCGACCCAGAACGGCAGCTCGAACGAGAACGTGTCCCAGTCGCGGACGGCGGACGCCATGCCCGTCTCGCCGTACCCGGCGACGCCCGGCGGCGTGAACCCGCCGTGGTGCACCTGGGCGAGCCAGACCTCGCTCGCCGTGTCCCCCGGCTCGAACTCGCGGATCTCCGACGCGAACCCGCTCGCCAGCAGTGCGTCGCTGTGCCGAGGCATCACCTCGTGGTACCAGCGCACGCCCTCGGCGGCGGTCACGTACTCGGTACGGTCCAGCGGGGCGGTGAGCTGGTTCATGAGACCGAAGATCGCCTGCCGTCCGGCCCGCTCGATGACGGGCGTGACCTGGACCTGTCCCTCGGCGCCCAGCGCGCGGTAGTCCATGTCGAGCGTCGCGAGGTTGCGCGGCCCGGCGCGCAGGGTGAGGTCCTCGTCGGGCACCTGCCCCTCCCGCTCGACCACCGTGTCGTAGGTGTAGGCCGCCTGGTCACGGCCGACGACGCGCAGCCGCACCGTGCGGCTGCCCAGCTCGTCGCGCAACCGGTCACCGGTGTCCCGGTCGGTGGCGAGCACCGGGATGCGTGCGCCGTCGCCCACTCCTGGAACCGCGCCGAGGCCGTCGCTGCGGACCAGCAGGCCCGCCGCGCCGGCGGCCGCCGCGGCGACCGCCTGTGCCGCGACGTCGCCCTGGTTCACCAGCGCGAACCGGCCGCGTGCGCCTGCGGCGGCCAGCTCCGCCGCGGACCCGTTGCCCGCGTCGACGAGGCGCACCTGCTTCGTGCCGGTCACCGGCGCCGACCCGGGTACGGCGGTGGCGGGCACGTCGCCCGTACCGCCGTCGGCGGTGAGCTGGAGCACGGGCTGACGCTGCTGGGTGGCGGACACGAACTCGAACTCGATCCCCTCGCCCACCCGTTCGGTCGGCAGCACGTAGAAGTCGGGCGCCGCCACGTCGTCGGCATACCCGCCGTAGTCGGCGCCGACCGTGCTGTTGTACTCACCGTCCACGAGCCGGTAGAAGAGGAGCTTCTTGCCGGCGTCGTCCGCCGCGCGGTGCGTGCGGACGTCCAGGGGGCGGGCGTCGCGCGCGTCGAGCTCGATGGTCGTGCTGCCGTCCACCCGCACCAGCGGGTCGGACATCGCCGTGACGGCGGTGGGCCAGGACGAGCCCTCGTCGCGCGCCTCGAAGAATCCCGCGACGTAGTACGAGCCGGGGTCGACCCGCACGGTGGCCACGCCGTCGGTGAACCGCGGCTCGACCCACAGCGGGTCCCACGGGTCCGCCGCGTTCTGCAGCACCAGGTGGTCGTCCGACGTCGCGGGTGAGCCGTCGACGTCGGTGGCCCGGATCGTCAGGTCGTACTTCTCGCTCTCGTTGACGAACCCGACGGCGGTGCGCACCTGGACGCCGCCAGGGGCCCGCGCGACCAGACCGCCGCCGTACGCGCCCGGCTGTGCCGCGGCCGGGTCGAGGGTGAGGTCGACGCTCGCGGTGCCGCCGGCCGGGACCGTCAGGCTCGTCGCCGACGCCGTGACCGTGCCGTCCGGGGCGGGCTCGCCCGCCGCGTCCCGCACCGCGAGCGTCAGGCCGAGCTGCACCGCGGCCGTACCGGGGTTGCGGTAGGTGACGGTGCGGGTCATCGGCTCCGCCTCGTCCTGCGGGTACCGCTGGATGCCGAACGAGAGGGACGGCGGGTCGGACGTGACGCTCTGCTGCAGGGCGCGCGGGATCCAGACCCGGCCGGTGCCCTCCTGCCAGACCGAGTTCGGCCGCGTGTGCTGGGTCGACGCCATGAGCACGTCCTTGAGCTCCTGCCCGGTGAGGTCGGGGCGTGCGGACTGCAGGACGGCGGCGGCGCCCGCGACGTGCGGCGCCGCCATCGAGGTGCCGCTGGCAGCGACGTGCAGGTCGTCGACCGGTTCGTCGAGCGTGGTGCCCTCGGCGCGTGCCGCCACGATGCCGACGCCGGGCGCCGCGATGTCGGGCTTGAGGGCGCCGTCGGCCCGGGGTCCGACGCTGGAGAAGCCGGCGACCCGGTCGTCGTCGCCGACGGCGGCGACCGTGAGCGCGCTCGACGCGGTGCCGAACGTGGGGATCGTGCCCGGCTCCGGTCCCTCGTTGCCCGCCGCGGCGACGGCGAGCAGGCCGTACTGCTCGCTCAGGGCGTCCACGGCGAGCGACGCCGGGTCGGTGCCGTCCGTGTAGTTGCCGCGCTGGCCGAGCGAGAGGTTGAGGATGTCGGCGCCCTGTTCGGCGGCCCACTCCATGCCGTCGATCACCCAGGACGTGTCGCCGCCGTCGGACGTGAGCACCTTGGCGTCCAGGACGCGTGCGCCGTGTGCCACGCCGCGGTTGACGCCGTCCGACGCCTCGCCCGAGCCGGCGATGATCGAGGCGACGTGCGTGCCGTGCCCGACCTCGTCGGTGGTGCTGTCCGGGTCCTCGCCGGAGCCGGTGAAGTCCCGCGCGGCCGCGACGACGCCGTCGTCCAGGTCGGGGTGGGCGTCGTCGACGCCGGAGTCCACGACGCCCACCGACACGCCCTCGCCGGTGTGCCCGGCCGCCCAGGCCTGCGGGGCGCCGATCTGCGGCGTCGAGTCGGCGTCCTGCGGCTCGACCCGGCGGTCCAGCCACACCTTGGCGATCCCGCTGGCCGACGGCGCGGCCTTGGCGCCGGGACCTGTGCCCCGGGCGCCCAGCGCGCGGAGCAGCGCCCAGGACGACGCAGGCTCGCCGGGTCCCGCCGTCGTCTCCAGGTCTCCGGCCACCGCGCCGATGGACTCCAGCGTGCGCTCCGTGTCGACGCCGAGCGCCGCCCAGTCGGGCCGCGCCGCGCGGCCGTCAGCGCGGCTCCGGGTCTGGATGATGACCGGCAGGTCCTTCGTGCGGCCGTCGGCGACGAGCTGCTTGACGTCGAACAGGTCCCTATCGAGCGTGTCCGGGACGAGCGGGAGGACGTCGGTCGGGATGACGAGGTGCCGCTCCGCGCCGGCCACCTCGTGGAACGCGACCGGCGCGCCGTCGGGGCGCTCGGCGGGCAGGATGCGCACGAGGTCCTCGCCGTCCCGCTCGGTGACGGCTACCTGGTCGCCGGTGATCAGGGTGACGACCGTCGTGGTGGGCCGCTCCGGCGGCGTCGGCCGTTCCGGCGCGGCGTCGTCGCCGGGCGCGAGCGCCGCGCCCGACGTCGCCACGAGGGCAACGGCCGTCGCCGCCGCGACGACGATCTTGCTGATGGTCCGACGGCCGTGCCTGGCCGTCCGACGTGCACGAGCCTTCATCACTGAACCCCGATCTGCGGTGAGAGACGCCTCTACCTGCTATGACGCGCCACGACCGGGATCAGTTGGGTATCGCTGGGGTGAGATCACTCGTCCAGCCTGGGCCGGGGGTCGGCCAGGAACTTCTCTATCGCCTCGCGGGTCGGGACGTCGGTGATCTCCGGCCCGAAGAACAGGTTCACCAGCGTCGTCGCGATGTCCCGCACCGCGATGTTGGCCCGGTTGGACGCCTCCCGCAGCAGGTCGAACGCCGCTGTGTCCTCGATGGCGTACACCACCATGAGCACGCCCTTGGCCTGCTCGATCACGGCCCGCCGCTCGTCCGAGGCCTTGATCGAGGCGGTCGCGTCGCGCGCCGCGGCCGCGCGGTGGGAGTGGGTGACGTCGATGAAGTAGCCGAACAGCTCGGTCACCTGGCCCGTCGCGGGGTCCCGCTTGCCCTGGCCGGTGACGGCAAGTGTCCGGGTCCTGCCCTGGGCGTCGAGGATGCGGTGCACCGAGCTGAACGTCTGCCCGCTCTCGGCGGCACGCCGCAGGACGCCGTCCACCCGTCCGCGGTCGTCCGGATGCTTGTGCGACAGCATCAGCGGCGTCGTCGGCACGATCTCGCCCGGCTCGAAGCCGTGCATCCGGTACACCTCGTCGGACCACGCCCACTCGCCGGTCGCGAGGTCGAGACGGTAACGGCCCACCGGCGGCCGGTCGCCGCCGTCGAGCGCCTGCTCGATCTTGCCGAGCGAGACGTCGCCGGGAATCTGTGCAGAGCTCACGGGTGCCTTCCAGGACGGGCCACCGAAACCGAGGTTTCGAACGATCTTCGAACGATACTGGAAGGTTACTCGGGTGAGGGTCCGTCGACAGGGGTGAACAGCGTCGGTCTCACCGGTGCGCCCGGACGGTCGCCCGGACCAGGTCGACGGTCGCCGCGGCGCAGGAGCCGTCGGGGTCCTGTTCCGGGTCGTAGATCGCCGCGCTCAGTCCCACGCAGCCACCCGCACCGATCGCCTCGGTGGTGATCGCGGTGAGCTGGGCGAGGTCCAGGCCGTCGGGCTCGTCCGGGTAGTCGGGCAGCCCCTGGGCAGGGAATACCTCGGGATCGAGGACGTCCAGGTCGACGTGCAGCCACCACCGGTCAGTGTGCGCTCGAAGGTGTGTGGTGGCGGCCCGTGCGGCCTCCGCCGGGTCGTCGCGCAGCCGGCCCAGGGGGCGGGACCAGACGCCGAGGTCGGACACCGAGCCGACGTTGAACCGCCGCCGCCACTGGTCGTCGCGCTGGCCGAGCATGGCCAGACCGTCGGTCTCCAGGGCGGGCAGCCGCTGGGCGAGAGGTCCGGTGAGCAGCCGCCCGGTCACGCCGAGCAGCAGCCCGATCTCGCAGTTCGCGGCCTCGCCGTCCTCGACGACGTCCAGGGGCATCGTGTCCTCGTGGCCGTCGAGGAACAGCAGGCCCGGCCGCTCCACCACATCGCGCAGCGCGGTGACCACGCCCAGCAGCAGCGCACAGTCCCCGCCGACGACCACAGGAAACGCCCCGCCGGAGACGGCGGCGGCGACACGCTCGTTGAGCTGCTCGGTCATCGCCAGCAGCGCGGGCTCGTTCAGAAGTCCCGTCTGCGGGCCGCGGCGGGTCTCGAACGCCGGCAGGCGCAGCGGGCCGTTGTCCTCGACCGTGTGCGGTGCCAGTGCGCCGACCAGCCCGGCGTCTCGGAGCGCCGCGGCGGCCCGGGCCTGGCGGCCGTCGCGGCCGAAACCGTCGAAGGGCACGTCGATCAGCTCGATCCTCATCAGCCTCACCTCCCTCGGCGTCACCTCCCTCGCAGCGTAATCACTGCGACATGTAGGCACCCGCGGCGATGTCCTCGACGAGCGTCGGTCCCGACGGCGCCCAGCCCAGCAGCTCCCGGGTGACCCCGCTCACCGCGGACATCTCCGCACCGAAGAACCCGCCGATCCAGCCGAAGTGGCTCGCCGTGTCGTCGAGCGCCACCGAGGCCGCCGGAAGGTCGAGCGCCCGGCCGATCGCCTCGGCGATCTCGCGGGTGGGCACCCCCTCCTCGGCGACGGCGTGCAGCCGCGACCCGGCGGGCGCCTTGGCCAGAGCGAGGGCGACGAGCCGTGCGGCGTCGGACCGGTGCACGGCCGCCCACCGGTTCGCGCCGTCGCCCGGGTACCCCGAGAAGCCGTGCCGCTTCGCGGCCGCCGTGATGACGTCGATGAACCCGTGGTCGCCCGCGCCGTGCACCGTCGGAGCGAACCGCAGGCTGACCACGTGGACACCGCGGTCGACGAACTCCAGCGCGAGGTTCTCGCTGCCGCCGCGCGGCGAGTCGGGGCCGTGGTGCGGGGACGCGTCGCGCTCGGTGGCGGGCCGCCCCTGAGCCATGCCGGCGATGCCCGAGGCGAAAAGGAACGGGCGGTCCGTGCCCGCCAGCGTGTCCCCGAAGGTCTGCACGGCGGCGCGCTCGGCCGCGTTCGACACGGCCGGGTTCGTGAAGTCGTGCTTGTTCGCGAGGTGCAGCACCGCGTCTGCTGAGTCCGCACCACGGCGCAGGCCGTCGAGGTCGTCCAGGTCTCCGCGCTGGACGCGGACGCCCTTCGCCTCGAGGGCTGACGCCGCGGCGTCGGACCGCGCGAGGGCCGTGACGGAGTGTCCGTCGGCGAGCAGCTCGTCGACCGCCGCGGAGCCGATCCAGCCGGATGCTCCGGTGACGAAGACATGCATGATGGTGCCCTTCCGAGTGATGTCAGTGACTGTCGTCAGTCACTGACATCACCGTACACGCCATGTCAGCGACTGTCATCACCTAGACTTGGGGGCATGGTCCGATGGCAGCCCGGCACGCGCGAGCGACTTCAGGAGGCCGCGCTGGAGCTCTTCGCCCGTCGCGGCTACGAGCAGACGACAGCGGCGGAGATCGCACAGTCCGTCGGCCTCACCGAGCGGACGTTCTTCCGCCACTTCAGCGACAAGCGCGAGGTGCTGTTCCAGGGCCAGGACCTGCTGCTCGACGCCTTCCTCGACGGGATGGCGGCCGCCCCGGTCGGCACGGCGCCGATGGAGCTCATCGGCACGGCGCTGGAGTCGGCGGCCGCCTTCTTCCCCGACGACCGGCGCGACCGCTCCCGGCTGCGGCAGTCGGTGATCGACCAGTACCCGGCGCTGCAGGAGCGCGAACGGCACAAGCTGTCCACGCTCGCGACGTCGATCGGCGACGCGCTACGGACGCGGGGCGTTCCGGAGCCGGCGGCGACCCTGGCGGCCGAGTCGGCGATCACGGTGTTCAACGTGTCCTTCGCCCAGTGGATCCGGGAGGGCGAGGAACGTTCGATCGCGGACATCGAGCGGGCGGTGCTGGCCGAGCTCCGCGGCCTGGTCAGTCCTCGATGAGCGCGATGACGTTGCCCGCCGGGTCCGCGATCCAGCCGATCGTCGGGCCCTGAGACGGGTCGGTGCTGCGGGCGATCCCGCGTTCGTCCTGGTCGAAGTCGGGGTAACGGATCAGGCTCACCCCAGCCGCCTCCAGCTCCGTCACCGCCTCGTCGATGTTCGGCACCACGAGGTTGAGCACGGTGTACGACGCCGGTTGGTGGGCCTCCCCCTTGGGGTAGACGAACACGGACGATCCCTCGGTGAGGTCGAACTCGAGGGCGCCCATGGCGTTGTCCCGCACGGGCAGGCCGAGGGTGTCGCGGTAGAAGGTGCGGGCGGCATCGAGGTCGTCGACCGAGAAGCCGCTGAAGCTGCGGAGCATGGTGACCATGGTGGGTTCCTTTCCTTGGAACAGCCCTATGGCCGACGACGGCGCGGGGCGGAAGTCATCGGTCGGTCGCGGATCACACCGGATGACAGGCAGCGATCAGCACTCTTCGGCCTCGATGCGTCTCCCAGTTCTTGTGTCAGTGGTTTCGGGGTCGTAGTTCACCACGATGTAGCCGCCGCGTGGGACCCCTGGTAGCAGGGCTGCCGCTTTGGCGACGGCCACAGCCGCGGCTTCGTCGCCGACGTCGTAGAGAAGAAAGACCTCTTCCCATGAATCGCCCGCAGGGTCGTCCCCCGTCGGCTCCGACTCGCTGTCATCGAACTCGAACGTTCCGCTCCGGGCGGGGTGTTCTTGGAGCCACTCGACGACCTTCTCGATCCACGGGTATTCGTATCCGTCCGGTCCGACTTCCCCGGTCGAGACCAGTGGAAGGTGCAGCGATACTTCAGGTCGCAGCATCGTCGGAGCCTCTCTTCTGTACACGTCAGCAACTCGGTTCGGCGCCCGCCGACCTGCCGGCAAAAGAATGCCGTCAGGCTCCGGCTCCAGCTCGAGCACGGCCCAGGAGTACCACCGCCGTCCCTTGACCCGTCCCCGCACGACATCCGCGCCCACGCGCCGTGGGGCACCAGCGCGGTCGCCGCGTCGGCGCGGACGGGTCCGGCGCCGGTCGGCACAGCCCGGTTGTTGTTCCACACAAGCAACGAAGCATCCCGGCGGTGACCACCCCACGTCCGGCATCACCGCAGGTCAGAGACGATCTACTGCTCTGGCACTAGGCGACCGTCGCAGCCGCGGCATCCAGTACCGCCCGGAGTTGGACGTGTGGAAAGCCGTCGCGGGCGCCGGAGTCCGGCCCGACCCGCGTGCTGTAGAAGGGTTCGGCGTCGGCGTCGGCGTCGTGCTGAACGGCCCACAGGTTGCCGGCCTCGTCGCGCTGCCACGTGACGCCCACACCGCGGAAGTCGGCGCGTTCGAGCCAGTCGGCGCCGCGCGGCCAGTAGCCCTCCAGGTGCGGAGGGCGCAGGGCGGCGTAGGCCTCGTCCACGGCGGCGACTGCCTGGTCCACGTCGTCGTCGTCGAAGACGGCGGAGAAGCGGCACAACAGGGCCAACGGCGCCCCCGGGGGCAGCTCGGGATTCCTAGCCGCGATCGCGCGGCAGATCAGGTCGAGCTCCGACCAGCGCAGGGCGTACGGGTGCCAGTGCGCCAGGTCGTCCCAGCCGAGCTCGACCGGCTCATCCGTGCCAGGTGTGGTGACGCCCAGGCTGTAGTAGTCGATGGAGGCGTCGATGCTCAGCACGACGTAGTGGCCGGGCCCGACCTCGAAGGCCACGTCGAGCAACGAGTCCTCGTCGTCTTCCTCCTCGCCTTCGTCCTCGTCGTCGAACTCGTCCAGGAGGTCTTTGAGGGCTCCGAGCCGGTCCCCGCCGGGCCCGTCCGCGTAGGCGAAGGTGTAGCGCGCCCAGAACACGGGGTCGGGCAATGACTCGCGCAGGGCCGGTGTGGTCGTCACGGGAGAAAACATAGGGCACATACCGGCATACACCGGTTCAGGCCGCCTGCCGTTGCTCGGATGAGATGACTACCGTTCGGGCGCGAAAGTGCGCGTTGCGCTCAGCGCCACTCCAAGCGAGGTCAGTCCTGGGCGTCGCGCAGGTCGGCGCCGAGCACCGCGAGGTTCTGTCCGATGCTGTCGAGGGCGGCTGCCGCGTCACCGCTCACCGCCTCCTCGGCCTGCTCAAGCTTCGCCGCGGCCTGGTCCACCTGCTGCTCCGCGTCGGCCACGGCCTGCCGGCCCTCCGCGGACGCGTCCTGCTCAGCCTTCTCCAATGCGGCCTGCGCGTCGTCGATCGCCCGGTCGGCCTCGGCCACGGCTGCCTCGGCCTCGGCCCTCGCCTCGGCATCGAGATTCTCGAACGTCGCGTGAGCGTCGTCGATCGACTGCCTCGCCTGGTCCACGACGCCCCGCACCTCGCCCGACACGTCCTTCACCTGGTCGGCGGTGTCATCGATGTCCTGGTCCGAGCACGCGGCGAGCGTGCCACCCAGGCCAAGGATGAGGCCGGTGGCAAGGGCAACGGAAGCCAGACGGCGGGCGGTGGGGACGTGCTGCCGGCTCGCGATGGGGGTGCGGTTCACGCTGTCCTCCTCAGTACGGGTATGACAGCCCGATATGTACGGGTATTGCAGTCCGAACACGGTGACACGGCATGCGTCGATTCGCATCTGAGCTGGCTTGCACGGCTGATTCCTCGGTCCACGACCTCGCGCGCCCGTCGCGAGACCGGCCCGCGCCGGGCAGAGTCGGAGTCCCGGGAAACGTGGGCGCATGCCCGATCCTGAGACGGGCGCCGCCCCATAGGGGCGACGCCCGCGTCCGCGCGGCCCCCTACCTCGGCCGGACGTTGTGGTTGTGCGCGAACAGATTGTGCGGGTCGTACCGCCGCTTGACCGCCGCCAGACGCTCGTACGTGGCCGTCGGGTAGACAGCGGCCACGTCGTCGTCCGTCGCCGTCGTGAGGAAGTTCGCGTAGGCGCCGCTGATGTGCGGGCCGAGCTTCTCCCAGATCGCGTCCAGGCGGGCGCGCGCGGCCTCGACGACGTGCACCGGGCCGCCCACCAGGGTGGCGACCATCAGCTCCGCCTGCCGGTGCGCGTACGCGGTGGCGTCGCCAGGAACCCGGGCGACCGCGCCACCCACGCTGCGGATCGCGATCGACGGCGACCCGGGCGACGTCCCGACCTCGGCCAGGATCTGCAGGACCTCGGCCACCGACTCCCGCTCGACGAAGCCGTCGTGGGCGAGCACCTCGATGCCGGGCGGCGGGGACCCGCCCTCCACGAGGATGTCCGCGTAGGCGTGCGGCGCGACGTCGTCGTCCAGGACGGTGCCGAGCGCCCGGATCGGGGCGAGCGCGCGAGCGGCCGCCTCCGGGTCGTCGCCGTCGAACGCGACGTGGATCTCCACCGGCGCCTCCGGGCCGCCGGCCAGCGGGTTGGCGAGGTTCGCGATCGACGTCACCTCCTCCGGCGCGGTGCGCAGGTACTCCGCCCAGCCCTGGAGCACGTCGACCGCCTCGGCCTGCGGGAACGTGACCTTGCCGAAGACGACCTCCGTGGTCGGGTGCGCCTCGAACTCGAAAGAGGTCACGGCGCCGAAGTTGCCGCCGCCGCCCCGGATCGCCCAGAACAGGTCCGGGTTCTCCTCGGCGCTCGCGGTCACGAGCTCGCCGTCAGCGGTGACTATGTCGGCGGCGACCACGGTGTCGAGCGCCAGGCCGTACCGCCGGACCTTCCACCCGATGCCACCGCTGAGCGTCAGTCCACCGACGCCGACGCTCCTGGTGTCGCCCGCAGAGATCGCCAGACCGTGCGGGGCCAGCGCCTCAGCGACCTGGCCCCAGTGGGCGCCGCCGCCGATCCGCACCAGGTGCCGCTCGTGATCGACGACCTCAACGGTCGCGAGCCGGCTCAGGTCGATCACGACACCGCCGTCGTTGGTGCCGAACCCGGCGAAGCTGTGGCCGCCGCCCCTGACCGACAAGGTGAGGCCGGAGCCGGCTGCGAACCGGACGGCGGCCCGCACGTCGTCGGTGCTCGCCGGGCGCAGCACATAGGCAGGGCTACCCGCGGCCAGCTTCGAGCGGCCGACCGCGTCGTACTCGGCATCGCCCGGTTCGATGATGTCGCCGCCGAAGCCGCGACGGAGGGTCTCGATCGGTGAGGTCATGTTGTTCCTTCCCCAGGGGTGCGGTGCGCGGTGCACCGCCGCAGTAGTGACCCGCCAGGCCCGCGAGATGTGACCGCAGGGGATGTGAGGGCCGCCACAGGGCAGTGCTCCGGAACGCCCGCGATCAGACCGAGCCCAGCACCGCGAGCAGGCGCAGCCGCTCGGCGCTCTCCGTGCCGGGCACCGCCGTGAACACCGTCAGCGCCTGGTACTGGTCGGGGTCCAGCAGCGTCTGCCCGTGCAGTTCGACCAGCCCCACCTCCGGGTGGTTCAGCCGTTTGGGCTCGCAGTAGGGGCCGAGCACCGGGTGCTCGTCCCACAGCCGCGCGAACTCGGGGCTGCGACCGCGGAGACCGGACGCGAGCTCGCCCGCCGGCGACGTCGGCCCCGCCTGCGCGTGGACCGCGGCGAGCCGGGCCGTGAGGGTGCGGCCGTGCCGGTCGTGATCCTCCTCGGGGATCCGGTCCCGGCTGCGCGCGTCGGTGAACCATCGGTAGACGCGGGCCCGCTCCGGACCGGTGTACGAGGTCTCGTCGCCGAGGAGCGCCGCGGCGAGCCGCGTCTGGCGCAGCGTCACCCCCAGGACGTTCTCGACCTGCGCCGGGGCGTCCGCCAGCCCGTCCAGGATCCGCATCAGCCCGGCGTTGATGTGGTCGCTGCGCCGGACGCGGCGCGGTAGGGCGTGCCCCGCGAGCTCGACCAGCCGGTCCCGCTCCTCGAGCGTGAGGTGCAGACCCTGGGCGATGGCCGCGAGCACCTGCTCCGACGGCACCGCCCCGCGGCTCTGCTCGATCCTGCTGTAGTAGTCCGCCGAGACGCCGCTCAGCGCGGCGACCTCCTCGCGCCGCAGGCCGTTCGTGCGCCGGCGCGGCCCGCGCGGCAGCCCCACGTCCTCGGGCTGGAGCGCCTCGCGGCGGGCACGCAGGAACTCAGCGAGCCGCTCGCGATCCATCGACCTCACCTCGATCTCGCTCTGCGAGCTCCGCGTCAGGAAAACGCACGCCCGTCATCTTCTCGGAGACCGCCCACAGCCGGGCGGCCGCCGCCTCGTCGGTGGCGGCCCGGTAGACCCGCTGCCGGGCGGATCCACCGGTGAAGTGGCCGATGCCGTCGGGGCCGTAGAACGTCCCGCCGCCGGCGGCCGGGTCGGTGGCCGCCTGCAGCGCGGGCAGCAGCCCCTGCTCGACCGGCTGCACGAAGATCCCCAGGCCGAGGAGCCGCCGCATCACGGCGTCGATCCGCGGCGGCTTGGTGCTGCCCAGGCCCGGCCCCGCCGTGTACAGGCCCGTGTACGTGGTCCCGGGATGGGCCGCGTTGCTCACGATCCCCCAGCCGTGCGCCCTGCTGCGCCGGTCCAGCTCGAGGGCGAACATCAGCTGGGCCAGCTTCGAGAGGTTGTAGGCACGCACGGGTGAGTAGTCGCGCTCGCTGTTCAGGTCGTCCCAGTCCAGGCGCCCGAACCGTGCGGCAGCGCTCGTCATCGTGGTGACGCGCGCCCGGGAACTGCTCAGGAGCGGCAGCAGGTGCCCGACGAGCGTCATGTGCCCCAGGTGGTTGGTGCCGAGCTGGAGCTCGAACCCGTCCGCCGTCGTGGTGCGGGCCGGCGGCGTCATCACTCCCGCGTTCGCGACGAGCAGGTCGATCGGCCGCCCCTCGGTCAGGAGGCCGTCCGCGAGCGCCGCCACCGACGCGAGCGATGCGAGGTCGGCGGGGCGGGTGGTGACGACGGCGCCGGGTACTGCGGCGCGCAGCCGGTCGGCGGCGGCGCGGCCCTTCGCCGGGTTGCGCACGGGCAGCACGAGCTCGGCTCCGGCGCGGGCGAGGCGTTCGGCGAGGCCGAGCCCGATCCCGTCGCTGGCTCCCGTCACGACGGCGCGCCTGCCGGTCAGGTCCGGCACGACGACGTCGGGCCGCCGGGCGGGGTTCTTCTTGCTCACTGCGGGGTTCCTCTCGCGCGGTTCTGTGTCCGCTCCAGCGTGTGCGCGCCCGGGTTCCGGATCCAGGTCCAGGTTGTCCGCGGCTGGCGCCGGCGGCGGGCTACGGCCGGTCGATCCGCTCGCCGTCGACGTAGACCTCGAGGTCGGCGCTCTGCTCGGGCCAGAAGCAGACCAGCCCCGCGACCGCCAGCCCTTCCCGTAGCGGGGTGTCGTAGCCCCAGACGACGTCGGGCAGCTCGAGCTCGCCGACCCGGAGCGTCCAGTACGCGGCGGTGCCCTTGTAGGCGCAGTAGCTCACCGTGTCGGTCGGCGTCAGCAGGTCCATCCGGACGTCGACCCGCGGCAGGTAATACCGGGGCGGCTGCCCGGACTGGACCAGGACGACGGGCCTGCGCGACTCGGCGACCACCACCCCGCCCGCCACGACCCGGACGTGCCGGCTGGACGGCATCGCGTCGACCCGGACGTACGGGTCGCGGGCGTGGGTGTGGATCACCTCTTCCTCCGCGAGCCACGTGTCGAAGGCCGACCAGGTCAGCGTCGTCATGGTGCGCAGGTGTTCGACGGGCGCCTCCGGGTACCGCCGGGCCGCACCCGGCAGCACCTGGTCGCCCAGCACGACGTCGTACGTCTCGCTCGGGCCGAGGCTCCGGGACCGCCGTCCCGGGCCTGCCTCGCGCAGCTCGGCCTTCATCTCCCCCTGGGCGAAGAAGTACTGCGGGTAGAAGGGGTGCTCCCATACCAGCAGCGGCGGATCGGCGTCGGCGACCAGCACGCCCGAGCTGTAGGCGCGCACCCGGACCGATCCGGGCTCCACCGTCCCCGGCTGGATCACGACTGCCCGCTGCACGATGCCCGCCATCTTGTTCCTCGCCTCTCGCCGCCCGTCCCTCGCCGCGATCGAGCGGCGAGGCGTCCGGTGCCCTTCCCGCAGTTCGACCGACGAGGCCCGTGATGTGTGACCACCGCGGCGCGACCCTTCAGAGCGCGAATCCCCCGGAGACCTGGAGGTCCTGGCCGGTGATCCACCCGGCGTCCGTCGAGACCAGGAACGCGATCACCCTGCCGACGTCCTGCGGCTCGCCGATCCGCCCGAGCGCGGTCCGCGCCGCGATGCCGTCGATGATCTCCGGGAAGCGGTCGAACGCGTCGTCTCCGATCCGCGTGCGCGTGGGGCCAGGGGCGACGGAGTTGACGGTGATGCCGCGACCGGCGAGCTCCTTGGCCAGGTACCGGGTGGCCGTGACGAGGCCGCCCTTCATCCCCGCGTAGCCGGAGTACCCGGCCTCGGTGTCCCCCGGACGCACCGAGCTGCTGGAGACGTTCACGACGGATCCGCCGTCCGCCAGCAGGGGCAGCAGCGCCTGGGTCAGGAAGTAGGGGCCCTTCAGGAGCACGCGGTAGTACTGGTCGAACGCCTCCTCGGTCATCTCGGAGAAGGGCAGCCCGCCACCGAAGCCGGCGTTGTTGACCAGGGCGCGGACCGTCGTCGCACCCCACGCCGCCCAGATCGCCTCCGCCAGCTCCTGCAGGAAGGCCGGGAACTGGTCGCTGTGCGCGAGGTCGAGCCGGAGGGCGAGGGCGTCACCGCCGGCCTCCCGGACGAGCCGCACGGTCTCCGCCGCCTCCTGCGGGCGGGAGTTGTAGGTCGCGACGACGCGCGTCCCGCGACGGGCGATCTCGATCGCGGCGCCCCGCCCGATGCCCGCGCTGGCCCCGGTGACCACGGCCACCGGAATGTCGTTGCCGTTCTGGTCCTGGTTCATCTCTCTCGTCTCCCTGTTGTTCGTCCCTGCGCTGTTCACTCCTGTGTCGTTCACGAGCCGGCCCGCGCGTCCAGCACCCGCCGGAGCCAGCCGGTGCGGGTCCGGCGCGCCGCGATCGAGACCTGCGCCCCGGGCACGAGCGCGTCGAAGCCGTGAAACCCGCCGGCCCACACGTGCAGCTCCGCGTGACCACCGGCCGCCCAGATGCGGCTCGCGTAGCTGACGTCCTCGTCCCGGAACACCTCGGCCGAGCCGACGTCGATGTACGTGGGCGGCAGGCCCGACAGGTCGGCGGCCCGGGCCGGCGACACGTACTGCGACACCTCGGTCCCGGGGCTCGCGCCGAGCACGGACCGCCAGCCGAACGCGTTCATGCCCTGGCTCCACGTCGCGGGGCCCTCGGCGAACTGGTGGCTCGATCCCGAGTCGTTGCGGTGGTCGAGCATGGGGCAGACCAGCACCTGTGCCGCGAGGTCCGGCGTACCGCGATCCCGCGCGAGCAGGGCGACGCCTGCCGCCAGCCCGCCTCCCGCGCTGGTGCCCGCCACGACGAGCCGCGCCGGGTCGACGCCCAGGTCGGCGGCGTGCTCGGCCACCCAGACCAGGCCCAGGTAGCAGTCCTCGACCAGGTCGGTACCGGTCGCCTCCGGCGCCAGCCGGTAGTCCACGGTCACGACCACCGCGCCGAGCTCGTCCAGCCACTCCAGCGGGAGGTCGAGGTTCGAGAACCGGTCCCCCAGCACCATCCCGCCGCCGTGCACCCAGTAGACGCAGGGCGCCGGCTCTCCGCGGTCGAGACCCTGTGGGCGCAGGACGGTGAGCGGGACGGAGGTGCCGTCCGGGGCGGTGACGGTGAGGTCGCGCCGGTCAACCGTCCGTCCCGTCGTGAGCAGGCTCTCGACGACTGGCGCCGGGGTGGCCGCCAGGCCACGCACCTGCGCCAAGGTGTCGGGGCCGAGATCGGCGGCGGGAACGAGGTCGAGCAGCGGACGCAGCTCGGGATCGATCTCGGGACGAAGGATCGTCATGACATGTTCCTCTCAGGAAGGGTTGGGTTCGTCGGCGCACGAGACGCCGCTACCGGCGGCGGGGTGGCTCAGAGCTCGGCCTTGCCGCCGACCAGCACCTGGTCCGTGTACGCGGACTCTCCCGCCAGCAGCGGCTGGAGCTGTGCGACGAGCGCCTGCGCCTCGCCGGTCGCGAAGAACGCGGCATGCGCCTCCTCGCTGGTCCAGCCCTCGACGACGTGCACGACGTCGGCGTTCCCGGCGGAACGGCTGATCAGGAACACGGGGCAGTCCGTGCGGGACAGCGACGGGGCGTTCAGCAGCATCTCGACCAGGGCGTCGCCCTTTCCGGGCAGCGCGGTCAGGGTGGCCTGGAATCCGTGGCGAACGGTCATGTGGGTCTCCTCGGTGCGAGGGCTCCTGGGAGCCCGGTCTCTCGTGCCTCCATCACATCGCGAGGGCCCATCGCCGCGAAACGACGATCGTCCCGACTGCTTGCACGATCCTCCTGCGCACGCGAGCATCGTGAAGGCACCGTGGCATGCTCGTCGCATGGACGGTGTACCCCTCGACGAGCTGCGCGCCCTGATCGCCCGCCATGCCCGGCCCGACACCCACGCGACGGCGCTCGACGACGTCCTGGTCTCGGCGGTCCACCGGTCCGCACCACCCGCACCCTCCATGTCGGGTGTGGTCATGGCACTGATCGCCCAGGGCTCGAAGCGGATCGCGCTCGGCAGCAGCGTGCACGAGTACGGCCCGGGGCAGTACCTGGTCGCGTCCGTCGACCTGCCGGTGACCGGCCTGTTCACCAAGGCCCGGCCCGACGAGCCGGCTCTCGGCTTCGGGCTCGTCCTGCGACCCGCCCTGATCGCGGAGCTCCTCCTGGCGGCAGCGCCCGGCGACCTTCCGCCGGCGAGCGCCGCCGCGCCGCCCGGCATGGTGGTCAGCGACGCCCCCGCAGCCCTCGTCGACGCGGTCGTGCGCCTGCTGCGGCTGCTGGAGAGCCCGCGCGACGCCGCGGTGCTGGCGCCGCTCGTCAAGCGCGAGATCCTCTGGCGTCTGATCACCGGGGAGCAGGGGGCCACCGTGCGCCAGCTCGGCCTGGCCGACAGCGGGCTGGCCCACATCGCCCGGGCCGTCCAGTGGATCCGGGAGCACTACGCGCAGCCGTTCCGTGTCCAGGACGTCGCGGCCCTGTCGGGCATGAGCGCCTCGGCGTTCTACCGGAACTTCCAGGCGGTCACGGCGATGAGCCCCATCCAGTTCCAGAAGCAGATCCGGCTCCAGGAGGCCCGGCTGCTGCTCGCCTCCCGGCCCGGCGACGTGACGGGCGTGGGGCTACGGGTCGGGTACGAGAGCCCGTCGCAGTTCAGCCGCGAGTACCGCCGGCAGTTCGGCCTCCCGCCCAGCCAGGACGCCGTCCTGCTGCGCGACACGACCGCCGGACGCGGTCCGGCGCTCGTGTAGGCCATCGAAGCGGAGGCGAAAACTCCGCTCTTGACACGGTATCGCCCGGCCCACAGACTCCTTTTGCACCTGTGGCGGCAAAAGTCGCATGACCGTCGCCATAAATGACAGAGTCGTCGATCGGAGCACCCATGCAGACCTCCCCCTCGTCCGGCGCGCGCCGCCTCGGCGCGGCCCTGACGGGCGGCGCGCTCCTCGCGGGCGCGCTGGCCGCGGCCCCGGCCGTCGCAGCCCCCTCCGCCGCCCCCGCACCGACCACCACGGCGGTCGAAGCATGTGGAGCGGACGACGGGCTCCCCGACTCCAAGATCTCCATCCAGCTCTTCACCCACGTCGGTGAGCTCGGTTTCGGGACGCCGTCCCCCGAGACGATCGACCGGGTGCTCGGCGAGGTGGCGGGCGCGGGCTTCACCAACATCGAGCCGTTCAGCCAGCCCTACTCGATGCCTGTCGACGAGTACAAGGCGATCCTCGACCGGCACGGCCTCGAGGTGTCCTCGAGCCACGGCAGCACTGACTGGGACACGTGGCCCGAGACGGTCGACTACGCCGTCGCACTGGGCCAGGACTACATCGGGACCGGCGGGATGGCGGGCAGCTACGGCACCTACGAGGAAGCGCTCGCGACCGCGCAGTACGTCAACCGGCTCGGCAAGTACGCGCACGAGAACGGCGCGAACAAGATCGCGCTGCACAACCACCAGAGCGAGTTCACCACGCGGTACCCCCACCCGGAGACGGGTGAGATGGTCAGCGCCTGGCAGGTCATCGAGGAGAACACCGACCCGCGCTACGTCACGTTCCAGCTCGACGTCGGCTGGGCCGCTGACGCCGGCATCGACGTCCCGGCGTGGATCGAGGAGTACGGGGACCGCATCGAGCTACTCCACATCAAGGACGCGGTGAACGTCGACGCGGAGGGCGACCCGAGGCAGGTCGCCCTCGGCAACGGTGACATCGACCTCCCCGCGATCATCGCCGCATCCGAGCCGTACGTGCAGTACTACACCTACGAGTGGGACTACGCGCCGTCGTTCGAGTCCTCCGCCGAGTCCTACCGGTACCTGCGCTGCTACCTGTCCGACGGCGGGGGCGATGCGTGCGAACCGGACGACGGCCCGTCGCTGGCGCTGGGCCGGCCGGTGACGACGTCGAGCACCGACGATCCCGCCCGCACCGGTGAGATGGCGGTGGACGGCAACGCCGGCACCCGGTGGGGCAGCGGGTGGAGCGAGCCGGAGTGGATCGCGGTGGACCTCGGCGCGAGCTACGACCTCAGCCGTGTCGTGATCGACTGGGAGACCGCGTACGCGTCGGGGTACGAGATCCAGACCTCGCCCGACGGCGACACCTGGACCACCGTGCACACCGTCACCGACGGTGACGGCCTCTTCGACGACCTCGACCTGACGGGCACGGGCCGGCACGTGCGCCTCTACGCGACCGAGCGCGCCACGCAGTGGGGCTTCTCCCTCTACGAGCTGGAGATCTACGGCACGCCGAGCGGCCAGGAGCCGACGCCGGAGCCCGAGGCTCGCGGCGCCGGGTACTGGTCGTCGGAGTACCGGCAGGTCAGGAGCCCGGACCACACACCGGACGAGCTGCTGTGCTTCCTCACCTTGGCACGCGCGCAGAGCGACGTGTTCGACGAGGTGGTCGACCTGACCACGCTCGACGACGCCGTGCAGGTGCTGTGGGCGCCGAACCACGACGAGTGGGTCGACGTCATCGACCGGCAGCTGCTCGCCGCGTGGCTCAACGTCGCGGCGGGCTCGGTCTCCCTGGAGGACCCGGTCGCCGGGGGCAGCACGGTCGGCGACCTGCTGCACGCCGTCGAGGCCGCACGCCTCCACGCGGGCACCGCGCGGGCCGACCTCAAGGAGTACAAGAGCGCGCTGGAGGCGGTGAGCGCCCGGCCCTGACCGGCCCCGGAGAAGACGTCGCGCGCTCGATCTAGGGCGTGTCCCGTTCCGCCGCTTCGGCGACGCGCTTGATCGTGGCCAGACGGCGGTCCCAGTCGGCGGCGAGCCGGTCCATCCAGCGGGCGGTCACGTTCAGCGCCGCCGGCACCACGACGTACAGCACCTCGCGTCCGACACGGGTGCCCGAGACGAGCCCGGCGTCGTCGAGGACCACGAGGTGCTTGACCACGGCCTGCCGCGAGATCGGCAGCCGTTCGGCGATCACCGTCGCGGTGGCCTCGCCTTCGGCGGCGAGCAGGTCGAGCACCTGACGCCGCGTCGGGTCGGCCAGGGCGGCGAGGACGCGGTCGACCCCCTCGCCGCCACCGGGCTCCGAACTCATCACTCGGGCGATTGCTCGGCGCGAACCTTGAGCGCCTCGAGCTCTTCAGGCCAGCCGCCGCTGTTGTCCTTCACCGCCCTGTCGCGCACCTCCTCGGTCGCGGCGATCGTCGCGAACCCGCTCTCGACGACGCGCAGGCGGGTCTGGTCGCCCTCCTCCGTGAGCGTGAACTCCACGAGGGTGGAGTTGTCGTCGCGCAGCTCTTCTCCGGGGAAGGCACTGGCCCAGCGGTAGGCGAGGTAGGTCGGCGGCCGGACCTTCTCGACGCGTACCGGGAAGTCACCGTACTCGGGGTTCTTGGCGATCATCGACTCCCCCTCCTTGGCGACCGTGCCGGGCAGGCTCGCCTTGTCGGCCACCCAGAACCCCGGCTGGGCCACAAGGGTCCAGACCCGCTCGAGCGGGGCGGAGATCAGGGTCTCGCGTTCGATTCGGTCGTTGCTCATCGGAACTCCCTTGTTGGCATCGGTCGTTTTGGCGCAACCTCACGGTTGCACGTTTTCCGACCGGGCGCAACCCTGCGGTTGCACAAAAAGGTGCGACGGCGGCGCCCTACCGGTCCAAGGCGGCCCGCACTGACGGCCAGGAGCTCAAGACCTCGCGGACCTCGGCGTTCCGCTCGGCCGCGAGCGCGGACTCGTAGGACCGCTCGAGCACGTCGTCGATCACGACCCTGCGCCCCTGCGCGGCGCTCTGGATCGCCGCCTCGACCATGGCGAGGCTCATGACGTTGGCGTGCACCCGCCCCATGGGCTCGGTGCCGGAGCGGAGGGCGGCGGTGAACTCGCGCAGCGAGCCCGCGATCTCGTGCCCTGGGTCCTCGGCGTCCGCGACGGAGGTCTCGGGGTCGCTGCCGGGTTCCCCGTCGCCGTCCCAGAGCACGGTGCCGCGCTCGGCGGAGATCCGCCAGGCGCCGTTCCACGAGGTCTCGAAGCCTGGGCTGCACCACGAGCCGTTGAAGGTGAAGCGGGCGCCGCCCTCCATGGCGAAGACCGCGGTGGCGGCCGCGTCGCCGGCGTACCAGCTCCACGCCGGGTTGTACTCCTCGCACGAGACCGAGACGGGGTCGGCGTCGAGCAGGAACCGCGCCATGTCGAACTGGTGGATCGCCATGTCCAGCAGCAGAGGGCTGGCCATCTCGTCCCGGAAGCCGCCGAAGTGCGGGGCCTTGAAGAGGTCGACCGCGACGACGCCGACGGCGCCGAGCGCCGCCATCCGTCGCTTCACCTGGAAGAGCGACCGGTGGTAGCGGCGGGACTGGCTGACCATGAAGAGCTGCCCGGTGTGCTCGGCCAACGCCGCGAGCGAGAGCCCTTCGGCCACGCTCGCCGCGACCGGCTTCTCCCCCAGCACCGGGATCCCGGCCAGCAGCGCGGCGGTCGTGACCGGGTGGTGCGCCTCGGGAACGGTGGCGTTCAGGATCGCGTCCGCCCCGGTGCGGCGAGCGAGCTCGACGGCGTCGGCCCCGACCGCGAGACCAGGGAGGCCGGTCTCGGCGGCGGCCGACCCGGCGGCCGCCGAGGACAGGTCGGCGATGCCGACGAGCTCGGTGGCGGGGTCGGCCTGGATCGCACGCGTCCAGGCCCGGCCCATGCCGCCTGCGCCGACCACGACGAGTCGGAGCGGCCCCTCGGTCCCGATGGTCCGGAAGGTCATCGCTCGAACGCCCCTCGGTAGCCCTGACCGTTGAAGAAGTCGTCGGTGTCGTAGCGCAGGAGCGTCGGCGTCTCGCGCTCCCGGTCGGGCCGGGCCCACTCGATGCCGTTGGCGATCACGTGGTTCACGTCCCGGTGGTGGTAGACGGGAAAGTCCTGGTCGCCGGGGCTGAAGTAGAAGATGCGGCCGAAGCCGCGGCGGTAGGTCATGCCGCTGCGGAAGACCTCGCCACCGCTGAAGCCGCTGATGAACACCAGCTCGTCGGGGGTCGGCACGTCAAAGTACTCGCCGTACATCTCCTGCTCGGGAATGATGATCGGGTTGGGGATGCCGCGGGCGATGGGATGCTGCGGGTTGACGGTCCACACCAGCTCGCGGTCACGCTCGCTGCGCCAGCGCAGCGTGCAGGTGGTGCCCATGAGCTTGACGAAGATCTTGGACCAGTGCGCGGAGTGGAGCACCACGAGGCCCATGCCGGCCAGCACATGCCGGTGGACCCGCTCGACCACCTCGTCGGCGACGTCGCCGTGGGCGGCGTGCCCCCACCAGACGAGCACGTCGGTCTCGGCCAGCACATCGGCGGTCAGCCCGTGCTCGGGCTCGTCGAGGGTGGTCGTGGCGATTCGGGCCTTGTCCCCGAGCCACTCGCCGACGCCGTTCGCTATCGCGCCGTGCATGCCATCCGGGTAGCGCTCGGCCACGGCTGGCTCGACCTGCTCGTGCCGGTTCTCGCCCCACACGAGGACCCGGATCGGTGCGTTTGGCATAGCTGCTTCCTCCAGTTTCTGGACCCGGCCCACGGCACCACGTAGGGCGCCTGGGCTGCCCGCCAGACGTGGCGGCGGGGCATGCCAATCGAAGCAGCACGGACAGGCCGGGACCAACGGTATTGCCCGGTCACCGCCCTGTCCTACGCCCTGAGGCTCGCCTCCTACGCTGTGGTGCCGCGAGACCGGTCGGAGGCACGCGGCTCGGAACGAGATCGGTCGCTCACCCGAGCCAGCCCACCGGCGCCCGGAGAAGGCTCGGTAGTCAGCGAGCCAGCCGCTCGACCACCGCACCGTAGAGCCACGGCGCCCGTTCCGCCGCGGGCACCAGGGCTCGCCGGGCAGGGCTCGACGCCCAGGCGAGCAGGCCGGTGGTGAGCGCGCGGTAGTCGCGGGTCGCCGTCCGCCAGGCGCGCTCGTACGCGCCGGCGTCCTGGAGATGCCGGACGGCGGCCTCCGCCTGGGCGAGCCCCACCCGGACGCCCTCGCCGGTCAGGGCGTCGACGTAGCCCGAGGCGTCGCCGACGAGCCGCACGCGTCCCGCCGAACGCCGGCGCGACCGCTGGCGCAGCGGGCCGGCGCCGAGCACCGAACCGGCGGCCGTCGCCGTGGCGAGGTGGGCACCGAGCTCGGGGAACTGTGTGCGCAGCAGCGCGTCGAACCCCGCGCCGCACACCGAACGCGGCCCGAGCAGCGCGACACCGACGGTGTCCGGGCCGACCGGCGTCACGTACGCCTCGGCGTGCGGCGACCAGTGCACCTCGACGAGGTCGGTCCACGGCGGAACCTGGAAGTGCCGGCGGAGGCCGTAACGGCCGGCCGCCGGGCGGCCCGCGCGCCGCCCCGGACCGACGTCGAGCCCCGCCAGCCTGCGGACCGTGGAGTGCAGACCGTCGCACCCGAGCAGCCAGCCGGCGCGCAGCGCCACCGGGGCTCGCCCGGCATCGCCGCCGGTGCCGCCGGGCACCAGCTCGACCTCGACGCCGGTCGCGTCCTGCCGCAGGGCCGTGACCCTGCCGTGCAGGAGCTGTGCGCCGACGTCGGCGGCGCGTTTCGACAGCGCCTCGTGCAGCGCGGTACGCCGGACGCCGCGGCCCTCCCCTGCCGTGAAGCGGTGGTCGGCGTGCCGGCCGGGGGCCCGGTAGCTGATCCCGGCGAGCGGCCGGCCCGGCGGGTCCGCGCCCAGCGCCCGCACCGCATGCAGGGCACCGGGCAGCAGCCCCTCGCCGCAGGCCTTGTCGAGGGTGCCCGTCCGCCGGTCCACGACCAGCACGTCGAGCCCGGCGGCGCGCGCGTGGACCGCCGCCGCCAGCCCTACCGGCCCCGCCCCCACCACGAGGACGTCGGAATCCCTGTCACCCGCCACGTCGCCCGTCACGTCACCGCGCCCCCGCTCACGGCCGACCGGAGCGCCCGCTCCTCGGCCGGGATGCGGAAGCGCGCCAGCAGCACGGCGTTCAGGACGGTGAACACGAGCGCCGTGACCCAGGAGGTGTGCACCAGCGGCAGCGCGAAGCCCTCGACCACGACGGCAACGTAGTTGGGGTGGCGCAGCCACCGGTACGGGCCGCCGGACACGAGCGGCAGCCCCGGGACCACGATGATGCGGGTGTTCCACCGGTGCCCGAGCGTCGTGACGCACCACCACCGCAGCGCCTGGCTCGCCAGCACCAGGACGAGCATCGGCCAGCCGAGCCACGGCAGGAACGGGCGGTCGGCGAGCACCGCCTCGGCGACGCACGCGACCAGCAGCCCGCTGTGCAGCGCCACCATCGCCGGAAAGTGCCCTCGCCCCGACTCGACGCCGCCACGCTCGAACGACCAGCGCGCGTTGCGGGCCGACACGGCCAGCTCGGCGAGGCGCTCGACCGCCGTCGCACCCACCAGGAACACGTAGAGACCCAGCATCAACGCTCCTCCAGCTTCAGCAGCACGAGCTCGCTCGACACACCCGGACCGAAGGCCATGAGCACGGCCGGCGAACCCGGTGGGGCTTCGGTGTGCGCGAGCGTCCTGGCCAGGACGTCGAGCACCGACGCGGAGGAGAGGTTACCCGCGCAGGCGAGGCTCGCCCGGCTCTCCCGGACGGCGCCCTCGGGCAGGCCCAGCGCGTCGCGCACCGCGTCGATCACCCGCGGGCCGCCCGCGTGCACCACCCACGTGGGGATCTCCCCCGGGGTCAGGCCGTGCTCGGCGAGCAGCCCCTTGACGTCGGCGAGCAGGTGCGCGCGCAGCAGGTCGGGCAGACCCGCCGAGAGCACTATCGCGAACCCGGTGTCGCGCACCTCCCAGCCGAGCGCCTCCGTGGTGCCCGGGTACAGCCGCGAGCGCGTGTCGACCACCGTCGCCCTCCTGCGCCCCGCCCGGGCTGCCAGGTCCGCCGGATCCCTCGCGCCGGCGCCCGCGCCCGCCGTCGGCCCGGCGAGCGGGTGCCCCGCACCGACGACGACAGCGGCCGCCGCGCCGTCGCCGAACAGGCCCGAGGCCACCATGTTGGCGGTGGAGCCGTCGCCGTGCTGGAGGGTCAGGGAGCACAGCTCAACGGACACCAGCAGGGACACGTCGCCCGGCCGGCCCAGCAGGTGGTCGTGCACGCGCGCCAGCCCGCCGGCGCCCCCCGCGCACCCGAGGCCGAACGAGGGCGTGCGCCGCACATCGCTGCGCAGACCGATCCGCTCCGAGAGCAGCACGTCCAGCGACGGCGCGGCGACCCCGGTGACGGACGTGGCGAAGACGTGGTCGACGTCCTCCGGCCGGAGCCCCGCTGCGGCCAGCACCTGACGGCACGCACGCTCGGCCAGCAGGGCACCCTCCCGGATGAAGACGGCGTTGGTGGCGCCAAGGGAGTGCAGTCCCGCGTACTCCTCCAGCGGCAGCGCGAGGTGCCGGTGGTCCACGCCGGCGCTCGCGTGCAGGCGGCGCAGCACGGCGGTCCGTGCCGGGTCGGGCGCCACCAGCGGCCCGACGACGTCGGTGATCTCCTCCTGGGTGTACACGTGCTCGGGCAGGACCGGCTCGACCGCGACGACACAGGACATCTCAGCATCGTCACGCAGGACCCGGTCACCCGCGCGGCGAGCACCCGGCACGGCGGATAGCGTGCCGCACATGACGTCCAGGACGAGCGCCCGCCGTCTCATACGCGGCCTCGCGCTCGCGAGCCACGCCGCACCGGCCGCCGTCGTGACCGGGCTGGCCGCCGCGCTCGCCGCGGCCCTCGGCTCCGGTCCGCTCACCCTCGCGCTGGTCACGGTCGCGGTGGGCACCGGCCAGCTCTCCGTCGGCTGGTCCAACGACTGGATCGACGCCGAGCGCGACACCGCCGTCGGACGCGCCGACAAGCCGGTGGTGGCCGGGCTCGTCACCGCCCGCATCCTGCGCGGCGCGGCGTTCGCGGCGCTCGCCGTGTGCGTCGTCGCGTCGCTCGCGCTGGGTGTCGTTCCCGGGACCGCGCACCTGGTGGCGGTGGGCGGCGCGTGGGCGTACAACGCCCGGCTCAAGGCGACCGCGTGGTCCTGGCTGCCGTACGCGCTGTCCTTCGGGCTGCTCGCGGTCTTCGTGGTGCTCGCGGCGCCCGGCCCGCGCGTCCCGGCGGTCTGGGCGGTCGCGGCGGCGGCGCTGCTCGGGACCGGTGCGCACGTCGCGAACACCCTGCCCGACCTGGAGGACGACGCCGCGACGGGCGTGCGGGGCCTGCCGCACCGGCTCGGCCGCCGCGCGTCCGGGGTGCTGGCCCCCTGTCTGCTGGTCGTCGCCGTCGCCGTGGTGGTCACGGGCCCTGCCGGGGCACCGGGTCCGGCCGCCTGGGTCGGCGGCGCGGTTGCGGTGGGTCTCGCGCTGGCCGCCGGCGTCATGGCTCTCGTCCGGCCGCGCAGCCGCACGCCGTTCGGCCTCAGCATGTGCGTCGCGGTGGTGTGCGTGGTGCTCCTGGCTCTCGCCGCGGCCGAGACCGCGGTGCTCCCGTGACCGCACGGGCGCGCTGGCGACCGGGACCGATCCTGGGCACGCTGGAGCGGAGCTGGCGAGAGCACCCCATGAAGCACTGGAGGAGCCCATGCGGGACGTCGTGGTGGCCGGGCCGATGACGGAGCAGGTGCCCGAGCAGTGGTGAGAACGGTCGACGCGGTGGTCGTCGGTGCGGGCCCCAACGGCCTGGTGGCCGCGAACGCCCTGGTCGACGCGGGCTGGGACGTCCTGGTGCTCGAGGCGCAGGACGCCGTCGGCGGCGCGGTGCGCACCGCCGAGGTGGCCGCACCGGGCTTCCGCACCGACCTGTTCAGTGCGTTCTACCCGCTCGCGGCCGGCTCGCCGGTGATCCGCGGCCTGCACCTGGAGGAGCACGGGCTCGCGTGGTCGCGTGCGCCGTCGGTCCTCGCCCACGTGCTCGACGACGGCGGGGCCGCCGTGCTGCACGCCGATCCCGAGGACACCGCGGCGGGCCTCGACGAGCTCGCGCCGGGTGACGGGGACGCGTGGCTCCGGATGTTCGAGGGGTGGCGGCGCGTGCGCGACCCGCTGCTCGACGCGCTCTTCAGCCCGCTGCCCGCCGCCGGGCCGGCGCTGCGGCTGCTGGGCCGGCTGGGCGTCGGCGGGGCGCTCGACCTCGGCCGGCTTGCCGTCCTGCCGGTGCGCCGGCTCGCGGACGAGACGTTCCGCGGCGAGGGCGGCGGGCTCCTACTGACGGGCAACGCCATGCACTCCGACGTCCCGCCGGACGCGGCGGGCAGCGGGCTCTTCGGCTGGCTGCTGGCGATGCTCGGGCAGGACGTCGGTTTCCCCGTGCCCGTTGGTGGTGCGGGCTCGCTCGCCGACGCGCTCGCCGCCCGGGTCCGCGCGGGCGGCGGTGAGATCGTCACCGGTGCGCGCGTCGACCGGGTGCTGGTCGGGCGGGGCCGCGCCGTCGGCGTCCGGACGGCGGACGGCGGGCTCGTCCGCGCCCGGCGGGCGGTCCTCGCCGACGTCACCGCCCCCGCCCTGTACCGGGACCTGGTCGGCACCGAGCACCTGCCGCCCCGGCTGCTGCGCGACCTGGACCGCTTCCAGTGGGACCACCCGACGTTCAAGGTCAACTGGGCGCTCGACCGGCCGTTCGCCTGGGCCGCCGAGGGGGCGCACGGCGCCGGGACGGTGCACCTCGGCGTGGACCGGCGAGGGTTCGTCGACGTCGCCGCCTCGCTGTCGAAGGGCGAGATACCCGAGCGGCCGTTCCTCGTCCTCGGCCAGATGACGACGTCGGACCCGACTCGCTCCCCACGCGGCACCGAGTCGGCGTGGGCCTACTCGCACGTGCCTCATGGCGTCGACTGGACCCCGGGCGCCGTCGCCGACCAGGTGGACCGCATGGAGGACGCCCTCGACCGCGTGGCGCCCGGCTTCCGGGGCGCCGTGGCCGGCAGGTTCGTCCAGGGCCCGGCGGACCTCGAGGCGGCGGACGCGAACCTCGTCGGGGGTGCGGTCAACGGCGGGACGTCGGCCGTGCACCAGGAGCTGGTCTTCCGGCCCACGTCGGGGCTCGGCAGGCCCGAGACGCCGGTCGAGGGGCTGTACCTCGCGAGCGCGTCGGCCCATCCGGGCGGCGGCGTGCACGGGGCGTGCGGGTGGAACGCGGCGCGCGTCGCGCTGGCCGCGGCGAGCCCGTTGGGCGCACTGCCCCGGGCGCTCGTCCGCAGCGCGTGGGGACGGCTGCTGCGGAACGCGTGAGCGGACGGCGCGGCGCTCGCTGCGATGTGCGCTGCGGCGCGCGCCACCAGCCCGGTCAGCGCTGGAGCTGCTCGGGCGCCTGGCGCTCCGCGATGAGCGCGAGCCGCCGCAGCGTCTCGACGTTGCGCGGGCGGATCACCGCGCTGCGCACCGGACGGGGCACCAGCGTGCCCGGCCCCTTGTCGGCGTCCTCCGTGATCCGGATCAGGCAGCCGACGGCCACGGGCGCCACCTCGATCAGCACGCGCGCCTCGCCCGCCGGCCAGCCCCTGGCCTGCAGCTCGATCGACCGCTCCGGGTCGAAGGCGCGGACCACCGTCTCGTCGTCGAGCAGAGCCGGCCACAGGCCGACGGAGTGCAGGATGCGTGTGCCCGGCTCCGGCCACGCCGGGTCGACCGCCCGGATGCGCGCCGTCCCGACCACCCACGTCGAGTAGGACCAGCCGTCGGCGAGCACGCGCAGCACCGCGTCGGGAGTGCATCGTGCGGCCCGCGTGACGGTCACCATGATCTGACCTTAACCAGGTCGCGGGCACTGGCAACCCGCCCGGTCCGCGGCGCCGGGGACCGGGCGGGTGCGGGTGGTGCGCATCCTGCCTATCGTCGACGGACGGCTTCGAGACGAGGAGCGAACCCGAGAGGGAGAGCGCCCATGACCGAGGACAAGGACAGGCACGGCAGCCGCCCGGCGGCGATCCCGGCGGCGGCGCCCGAGGTCGCGCTCGTCACCGGCGGGTCGAGCGGTATCGGCTTCGCGATGGCCCGAGAGCTCCTGCAGCGCGGCCACGAGGTGCTCGTGGTCGCCGAACGCGGCGTCGACGACGCGGTACGGGGGCTCGCCGGGCACACCGAGGCCCGCGTGACCGGCCTGGAGGTCGACCTCGCCCTGCCCGCAGGTGTCGAGGAGACCGCCGCCCGAGCACGCGACCTCGGGGTGCGGACGTTCGTGCTCAACGCGGGCGTCGGCGTCCACGGACCGTTCGAGCACACGCCCCTGCAGGACGAGCTGCGGCTCGTCGACCTCAACGTCCGCTCGCTGGTGCACCTGACGCACCTGATCGTCCCCGACCTGGTCGCGGCGGGCGCGGGCCGGATCCTCGTCACGTCGTCGATCGCCGCGACGATGCCCGCCCCCCTGTTCGGCACGTACGCCGCGTCGAAGGCGTTCGCCCGCTCGTTCGCCTGGTCGCTGCGCCACGAGCTCGCCGGCACCGGCGTCACCGTGACGTCGGTGCTGCCCTCGGCGACCCGGACGCCGTTCTTCCGGGCGGCCGAGATGGAGCGCACGCACATCGGGCGGGCCCCCAAGGCCAGCCCGGCCATGGTGGCCCGCCGGGCGGTCGACGCCCTCCAGGAGGGCCGGGCCGAGGTCGCCACCGGCCTGCAGGCCAAGGCGATGGTGGCCATCGCCGCGCTGCTCCCCCAGCCCGCGCGGTCGAGGTTCCACGGCTGGTTCTACGCACCGGGCGCGCACCCAGGTTCGACACGTCCGACCTGATGCTGTAGACCCTGCTCCATGAACGTCGTACCGGTCATCCCCGGCTATCACCCCGACCCCTCGGTATGCCGGGTGGGCGACGACTACTACCTGGCGAACTCGTCGTTCGAGTACGCGCCAGGGGTCCCGCTGTGGCACAGCCGCGACCTGCTGAGCTGGACCCTCATCGGGAACGTCCTCGACCGCCCGGAGCAGTTCCTGCCCGGGCGCGCCGGCTCCAGCCAGGGGGTGTTCGCCCCGACCCTGCGCCATCACGACGGCCGGTTCTGGCTGATCACCACCGACGTCACCGGCCCCTCCGGGCAGCTCGTCGTCTCCGCCGAGGACCCGGCGGGCCCGTGGAGCGCCCCGATCTACCTCGAAGGCCTGCACGGCATCGACCCGGACCTCGCCTGGGACGACGACGGCACATGCTTCGTGACCTACTGCTCCTCCGGCCCGGACGGGGTGAGGATCGCCCAGGTGCGCGTCGACCTCGAGAAGGGGATCGCCCTGGAGGAGCCCCGGTGGCTGTGGAGCGGGACCGGCCTCGCGCACCCCGAGGCACCGCACCTGTACCGGCGCGGCGCCTACTGGTACCTGCTCATTGCCGAGGGCGGGACGGAGCGCGGCCACAGCGTCTCGGTCGCGCGCGCGACCCGGCCGGAAGGCCCCTACACCGGCGCACCGGCGAACCCGGTGCTCAGCCACCGCAGCACCACCCACCCCGTCCAGAACACGGGCCACGCCGACCTGGTCGAGAACGCGGACGGGAGCTGGTCGGTCGTGTACCTGGCCGTGCGCCCGCGCGGCTACACGCCGATGTACCACGTCAACGGCCGCGAGACCTTCCTCGCGGGCATCGACTGGGTGGACGACTGGCCGGTGGTCGACGAGGACCGCTACGACGTGCCCGTGCGGGACACGTCGTACACGGACACGTTCGACGGCTCCGCGCTGCACCCGCGCTGGGTCTCCCCCGGCGCCGGCCTGGCCGAGATAGCGGCACCGGGACCCGACGGCGGGCTGCGGCTGCGCCCCGGCACCGGTCAGCGGGCCGACGCCGGCGCCCTGACCGCGCGCGCCCTCGATCCCGCGTGGCGGTTCGAGGCCGACCTCAACCTGGCGCGCGGCTCGGGCGCGCTCCTGCTGCGCCTCGACGACACCCACTGGTGCGAGCTGCGCGCCGACGCCGCCGAGGTGCACGCCGTCGTCCGCATCGGTCCGCTGGAGACCCGGCACGGCGCCACCGTCCCGCTGACCGGGCCCTCGGTCACCCTCCGGGCCGAGTCGGTCGCCCCGACGAGCAACGGGCCGGACGACGTGCGCCTCACGGCCGTCGTCGACGGGACGGAGCACGAGCTGACGCGCTTCGACGGCCGGTACCTCTCGACCGAGGTGGCGGGCGGGTTCACGGGGCGCGTCGTCGGGCTCCGGGCGCTCGACGGCGTCGTCGACGTCACCGGCGTGCGCTACACCCCGCTCACCGCGGACGAGGCGGGCTGAACCGGCCGACCGGCTGACCGCTCAGGCGGGGCGCCCGGGCCCCCCCCGCGGGGCGCCCCCCCCCCGACGGCGCGGGCCCCGAGGGGGACCCCCCACCCCCGCCCCCGGGCCCCCCGGGCC
>NZ_JBHXBG010000019.1:0-46430 GCF_042726755.1 Promicromonospora sp. NPDC060271
GGGCGACACCAGGGAAACTCGGACAGGCGCTCTACTTCGCGGAAGGGCGCGTCAGGCCAGGTCGGTGACCGGTGCGGCGCCGCACGGGTTGTCGAGCTGGATCACACCGAACGACCAGCCCTTGCGCTTGTAGAGCACCGAGGGGCGCGACGTCTCCTTGTCGATGAACAGGTAGAAGTCGTGGCCCACCATCTCCATCTCGTAGACGGCGTCGTCGAGGGTCATCGGGTCCGCGTGGTGGAGCTTCTGCCGGATCACCACCGGTGAGTCACCGATGGTGGTCTCCACCGAGTCGCCGGGCGCTGACAGCGCTGCCGGGGTGGAGATCTGCGGTTCGGGTGCGTTCGCGGACGCACCCGCCTCCTCGGTCAGGATCTCGTCGAGGGGCCGGACGTCCACGGGGGCGAGCACCTTGTTGCCGCGGTGGTCCTTGCGGCGGTCGCGGTCGCGGCGCAGTCGCTCGTTGAGCTTGTCGATGGCGAGGTCCAGGGCGCCGAAGCGGTCGTCCGCTGCGGCCTCCGCGCGGATCACCGGACCCTTCGCACGCAGCGTGAGCTCCACTCGCTCACGGTTCTCGGAGAGTCGCGGGTTGTTCTCGTGTGTGACTTCCACATCCACCCGACGCACGTAGGGGGACAGCAGCTCGACCTTCGCGAGCTTCTCCTCGACGTGCTGGCGGAACCGGTCCGCCACGTCCGTGTGCCTGCCGACAACGACAATTTCCATGTGCGTATCTCCGCTCCGGGAACTCTGGGCCACGCCGTCCCTTGCCGGCGGCGCGCGCCCGTCTCTACTCGTCATGGCACCCCCTGCTACCGGTGCCGGGCGCGAACCACCTCCCGTCGCGTATGCCCCGTCAACCTCGGCGGGACTCCGATCCAGCGTGGAACGTTCAGGCTAACTCCGTCCCCTGGGTAACGACAGTCCCAACGGTCAGTGAACAAGGAGACAGAGATCTGTCAGACTTTCAGGTTCTGCTCAGTTGCCCCGCAGGCGTCCGGGTGCGGGGGGCGCGGTGGGCTCGGCGGCGCGCGCCGGAGGCGGCGTCGCTGCCAGCACCGTTGCGCCGAGGACGTCGTGCCCGGCGTGCTCGAGCGCCCGCTCGACGGCGGCCAGGGTGGCCCCCGTCGTGAGGACGTCGTCCACAAGAATGCATACGGAACTTTCTCCGAGCGCGTACGCCCCGCGTCTCGTCATGCGGACGGCGCCCGCGAGGTTGCGGCCACGCGCCCGGGCGCCGAGACCCACCTGGTCCCGCCCGGCACCCCGGCGCGCGAGGGCGGGGACCAGGCGGGCGCTGAGCCCGGCGTCCCGCAGGCCGCGGGTGACCGCACGCGCCAGGACCACGACGGGTTCGCGGCCGCGCGCCCTGCGTGCCGCCCTGGTGGAGGGCACGGGGACGACGGCGACCGGCGCACCGCCGAGCGCGGCGGCGAGCAGCGGGCCGAGGCGGGCGGCGGCGTGCCGTGACGCGGGCGCGAGGAGCCGGTCGAGGTCGGCCCGCCCGCGGTCCTTCCAGTGCACGACGACGTCCCGCACCGGTCCGGTGTACGGCGTGAGGGCCCACACGGGCACCGGCGGGACCCCGTCGAGCCGGTCCAGCCGGGGTGCGCCGCGTTCGGCGCGGAGGGGTGGGCCGGCGAGGAGCGCCGCGCACCTGGCGCACCACCGCACGTCGAGCTCGCCGCACGGGCAGGCGACGGGCAGCAGCAGGCGGACGAGCTCGCGGACAGGTTGCACCCCACCACCCTCCACCCCGACCTGCCCCCGGGCTGGTTATCCACACCCCCAACCCCGCACCTCGCCGTTGAGTGCTGGATATTCGCCCCTGAGGTGCGCGTTCGGGGGCGAATATCCAGCACTCAACGGGCTGGGAGGGGGAGTGTCAGTGGCGGCGGGCACGATGGTGTCGTGCAACCGATCACCTTGTCTCTCGAACAGGCTCGCCGGGTGGCTGTCGCGGCTCAGGGCCTGAACCGCCCGCGCACCGCCGGACCGCGCACCATGCGGCACGTGCAGGGGGTGATCGACCGGCTGGGCCTGCTCCAGATCGACTCGGTGAACGTCCTCGCGCGGGCGCACCTGCTGCCGCTGTTCTCGCGGCTCGGCCCGTACGACACCGGCCTGCTGGACCGGGCCACCGCATCGGGCAGGTACGCCCGGCGGACGGGCAAGGCGGCCACGGCCGACCGCCGGCTCGTGGAGAGCTGGGCGCACGTGGCCGCCTACGTGCCGCCGAGCACGTGGCCGCTGCTGGCCTTCCGGCGCAGACGGTTCGCCGAGGAGTACGACTGGGGCGAGCTGGACGGCGTACGCCTCCCGGACGCTCCGCAGGTCGCCGAGGTCCGCGACCTGATAGCGGCAGAAGGGCCGCTCTCGGCGTCCCAGATCCACGACCGGTTCGTGTCCGAGGGGCGGTCGGTGCGCCACAAGCGGGGCACCTGGTGGTCCTGGAGCACCGAGAAGCGTGTGGTGGAGCACCTGTTCTTCACAGGAGAGGTGGTCTCGGCCGGGCGCAACGCGCAGTTCGAGCGGCTGTACGACCTGCCGGAGCGCGTGCTGCCGGCGACGGCCCTCGGGGAGGTGCCGGAGCTGGAGGCCAAGCGGGCGCTGCTGGAGCGAGGGGCGCGGGCGCACGGCATCGGGGTGGCGCGGTGCATCAAGGACTACTACCGCCTGAAGGGGCCCGTGGCGGACCGCGCGTTGGCCGACCTCGTGGAGGAGGGTGTGCTGCTGCCCGCTCGTGTGGCGGGCGGCTCCGAGCAGTGGTTCCTGCATCGCGATGCCGTCCGGCCCCGGCAGGCCACGGGGCAGGCGCTCCTCGCGCCGTTCGACCCGCTGGTGTGGGAGCGCAAGCGGCTGGAGCGCCTGTTCGGGATGCGGTACCGCATCGGTATCTACACCCCCGCCGCCCAGCGTGTCGACGGGTACTACGTGCTGCCCTTCCTCGAGGACTCGCAGCTCACGGCCCGCGTCGACCTCAAGGCGGATCGCGCGGCGGGTGTGCTGCTGGTGCAGTCCGCGCACGCCGAACCGACACTCACCGCGGACACTCCGGCCCGGCTGGCGGCCGAGCTCCACGAGATGGCGGGGTGGCTGGGACTGGCCGGTGTATCCGTGCAGGCCAGGGGCACTCTTTCACCCGCTCTGCGGGCGGCGGTGGCCGCTGCCTGAAACATTCGACAACTAAACTCGGCCCATGGGAACCGCTGCGATCTTCCTGCTCGTCACGGTCGCGGCCGGGCTCGGGGCGGTGCTGCTCCGGCTGCCGCCGCTCGTGGGGTTCCTGGTGGCCGGGTTCGGGCTGCACGCGATCGGGCTCTCCGAGCCGGGTTACCTCGGGACTCTCGCCGACCTGGGCGTGACGCTGCTGCTCTTCGGTATCGGGCTCAAGCTCGACGTCAAGACGCTGCTGCGCAAGGACGTGTGGTTCACCACGATGGCGCACCTCGTGGTGAGCATCGCGATCGCGGTCGGGTTCCTCGGCCTGCTGGGGGCCATCGGGTTCTCGATGCTGGCCGGCGAGGGCCTGGGAGTCCTCGCGCTGCTGGGGCTCGCCCTCTCGTTCTCCTCCACGGTGTTCGTGGTCAAGGTGCTCGACGGCCGCTCCGACCAGTCCGCCCTCTACGGCCGGATCGCGATCGGTGTGCTCGTCATGCAGGACCTGATCGCCGTCATCTTCCTCTCCGTGTCCTCGGACCACCCGCCCAGCCCGTGGGCGTTCGCCCTCGTGCTGCTGATCCCGGGCGCCTGGGTGCTGCGCAAGGTGTGGTCGAGGGTGGGCCACGGCGAGCTGCAGGCCCTGTTCGGCGTGGCGGTGGCGCTCGGCCCCGGCTACGCGCTGTTCGACGCCGTCGGGCTCAAGGGCGATCTCGGCGCGCTCGTCATGGGCATGCTCCTGGCGGGCCACCCCGCGGCCACCGAGCTGTCGCGCAACCTGTTCACGCTCAAGGAGCTCCTGCTCGTCGGCTTCTTCGTGTCCATCGGCTTCTCCGGCGAGCTCACCTGGCAGGCAGCGGCGATCGGGCTGCTCATGCTGCTCATGCTCCCGCTGCAGGGCATCGTGACGGCGGTGCTGCTGCGTCTGATGCGGCTGCGCAAACGTACGGCGATCCTGTCCGGCCTGGTGCTGGCCAACTACTCCGAGTTCGGCCTGATCGTCGTCGCCGTCGGCTCGCAGACCGGCCTGCTGCAGGACGAGTGGCTCGTGGTCCTGGCCGTCGCCGTCGCGGGCAGCTTCGTGCTCTCCTCCGCGGTCAACACGCGCGGCAACGAGTACGCGATGGCGCTCGCCAAGCGCTTCCCGTCCAAGCCCAACGAGTGGCTGCATCGCGAGGAGCGGCTCATCGACGTGTCGGGTGCGGAAGCGCTGGTGCTCGGGATGGGGCGCGTCGGCCGCGGCGCCGTCAGACAGCTCCGCGAGGACTACGGGCTGAACGTCGTGGGCGTGGAGCACGACCCGGCACGCGTCGTGTCCCTGCGCACCCAGGGCTTCACCGTTGTGCAGGCCGACGCCACGGACATCGAGTTCTGGGGCCGGGTGCGCAGCGCCGGTGCCGTCCGGCTGGCGATCCTCGCCATGCCGTTCCACGCCGCCAACCTCATCGCCCTGTCCCAGCTGCGCGCGAGCGGCTTCGAGGGCACCGTCGCCGCCGTCGCGCGGTACGACGACGACGTCGCAGAGCTCGAGCGGCACGGCGCCGACGCGGTGTTCCACCTGTACGGCACCGCCGGGCTGGCGCTGGCCGACGAGGCCGCCGAGGCCGCGTTCGGCTACGTCGCGGCCGAGCGGATGCGGGACCTCCAGGCGGGACATCGCGGGGATTCCGAACCGGTGCGTGCCCCGGGACCGGCGGCCGGGCCGACCACCGAGCCGGACGCTGAACCCGTCACCGAGCCGGACACCGAACCCGTCACCGAGCCGGCCGCCGGCGCGGGCACCGCCTGACCTGTCGCCCCGACGCCTGACCTGTCGCCCGATTGCAGGGCCTGTCGCCCGTCACGGGGCCTCAGCGCCCGGCGTCCGGCCCCGCGCTGCCGTCGTCGTCCGCCTCCAGAAGCTCCGGGTCGACCTTGCCTGTGCGCAGACCCGCGCTGCCGACCATGTGCGCGGCCACCGGGGATGTCATCAGCTGGAACACCGCGACCAGCACGAGCACGGTCACCGAGCCGCGGTCCTGCAGCCGGAGCGCGAACCCGGTCAGGAGCAGGAGCATGCCGAGCACCTGTGGCTTGGCGACCACGTGCAGCCGGGCGAGCAGGTTGTCGAAGCGAGCGACGCCGACACCCGCCGAGAACGAGAAGAAGGCGCCGAGCAGCAGACAGATAGCGGCGGCGGCATCGGTCAGCACGCTCATGATGCCTCCTGCCCCGCAGCGTCCTGCCCCGCAGCGTCGTCCTGGCCGGTCGTGGCCTGGCCCGTCGTATCTTTATCGGGCGGTCCGCCCGTGGCCGTGGGCCCTGTGCCGTCCGGCTGCCGGCCCTTGGGCGGCTCGACGGCGGCGAAGCGGGCGATGGCGACGGAGCCGATGAAGCCCACCATCGACAGCACCACGAGGATCGGCACCGACTCGGTGCGGCGGGACAGCGCGGCCTCGACGGCTATGGCGCCCACGAGCGCCGTGGTCAGCACGTCGAACGCCACCGAGCGGTCCAGCATCGACGGACCGCGCTCCATCCGGACCACGGCGAGCAGGGCGCCTGCGGCGAGCAGCGCCGTGGCGACGATCCCGACGACGAGCATCATGGCTGTCCCTCCGTGTCGGGCGAGGCCACCGGGCGGCCGGAAGGGTCGGCGAGGCCGAGCCGGACCAGCTCCGCACGCGTCGCGAAGGCACGCAGCAGGCGCTCCTCGAGGGCTCGCGTCGATGCCCGGACGCCGGCGGGACCACCCGAGCCCGCCAGGTCGAGCACGTGCAGCCGCAGGACCCCGTCGGACCGGTCGAGGTCGACCACGACCGTGCCGGGCACCATCGACGACAGCCCGGCGGTGGTCGCGATGAACAGGTCCGACGTCGAGCGGAGCGGGACCGACACCAGCCCGCCCCGCGGCGGCGGACCCGGCCGGAGGGCGGTCCACGCCACCTGGAACGACGCGAGCACGAGGTCGCCGGCGAACCGGCCGACGAGGCGGGTCAGCGGGCCGGGCCGCACCGTCCCGGCCGTACCGACGGAAGGCAGCGGGAACGCGAGCGCCACCAGCGCGCCGAGCGCCACGCCGGACAGCACGTTCGCCCAGGACAGGTCGCCCCAGAGGAGCACCCAGATCACGGCGCCCGCCGCCATCGTCGGCCACAGGGCACTGAGCCGCCGGGCCTGCCTGCGCCACGGCCGCTCGGACCGTTGCTCGGCGTCGGTGGCGGCGCCCGCTTCCGTGCCGGCGTCGGCACTCGGGTCTGAGCTCCTGTCCGCACGGGGTTCGGTGCCCGTCATGGCGATCCCTCCTCCCCGTCGTCGGTCACCTCGTCGGACGTGCCGGTGCCGCGTGGTGCTCCGTCGGGGAACACCGCCTCGACGTACGAGCGTGTGTCCAGGGCCAGGTGGGCCGCCCGCGCGGCGTAGTCGTACAGCGGCCCCGCCGCGACGGTGAGGCTCACGCTCACGGCCACGAGCGCCGCCGTCGGGCCGACCATGCCCCAGGGCAGGGGAGACGGGTCGGGCAGCTTCCGGTCGTCGGCACAGGGCTGCCAGAACGCCTTGTTCCAGGCCCGGACCACCGCGTACAGGGTCAGCAACGAGGTCACCACCGAACCGACCACCAGGGCCCAGGCCAACCCCGAGCCGTTCAGCACGCCGGCCTCGAGCAGGCCCACCTTGCCGAGGAACCCGGACAGCGGCGGGATGCCCGCGAGGTTCATCGCGGGCACGAAGAACAGGACCGCCAGGCCGGGGGCCAGCGTCGCGAGGCCGCCGAGGCGGTCGAGCGACGTCGTCCCGCTGCGCCGCTCGATGAGCCCGACCACCAGGAAGAGCGCCGTCTGCACGGTGATGTGGTGGACCACGTAGAAGATCGCCGCCGCGGTGCTCGCCTGGGTCGCCAGCGCGACGCCGAAGATCATGTAGCCGATGTGGCTGACCAGCGTGAACGAGAGCAGCCGTTTCACGTCGTCCTGCGCCACCGCGCCCAGGATGCCGACGAGCATCGTGGCGAGCGCCAGGACGAGGAGCACCGCCTCCAGCGTCTCGTCGGGCGGGAAGAGCAGGGTCTGGGTCCGCAGGATGGCGTAGACGCCGACCTTGGTGAGCAGGCCCGCGAACACCGCGGTGACCGGCGCGGGCGCCGTCGGGTAGGAGTCGGGGAGCCAGGCGGACAGCGGGAAGATGGCCGCCTTGATCCCGAACGCGAGCAGGAGCAGGGCCTGGATGCCCAGCCGTACGCCGGGATCGATCTCGGGCAGGCGCTCGGCGAGCTGGGCCAGGTTCACCGTGCCCGTCGCCGCGTACACCAGGCCGACGGCGAGGAGGAAGACGATGGAGCTGAGCAGCGCGACGACCACGTAGACGCTGCCCGCCCGGATGCGCTCGCTGGTGCCGCCGAGCGTGAGCAGCACGTACGAGGCGGCGAGCAGGATCTCGAACCCGACGTAGAGGTTGAACAGGTCCCCGGCGAGGAAGGCGTCAGCCACCCCGGCGGCCAGGATCAGGAACGTCGGGTGGAAGATCGCGACGGGCAGGACGTCGCGGCGGCCGCCCTCGTCGGCGTCCGGGTCCTGCGCCTCCAGGGCCTTGCGCAGGTCCTCGGCGTCCTGGGAGGCGGGTGCGGTCCGGTCGTCGCGGTCGGCGATGCCCTGCGCCATCGAGTACAGGAGGACGCAGAGCAGCACGACGCCGCTCACGAGCAGCATGAGCGAGGCGAGGGGGTCTGCCACCAGGTTGACGCCGACCGGGGCCGCCCAGCCGCCGAGGTCGATCACCACCGGTCCGTCCTGGGCCACGACCACGAGGGCCGCCGCGGCGGCCACGACCACCGACAGGGCGGCCACCGAGATGATCCGCTGGGCTCGTTCGTACCGGTGCAGCGCGAGGGCCAGCCCCGCGGCGAACAGCGGCACCAGCACCGGCAGGGGCACGAGGGTCTGCGCGGTCCACGGGTTCACGTGCCGTCACCTCCGCGGCGGGTCCGCGGGGGCACCACGGGGTCGGGGAGCGCCACCTCGTCGCGTGCGGTGACGGCCTCCTCGTCCAGGGTGGTCCCGGACTCCTGGGCGTCGCTGTCGGCGTACGACGGCGCGTCCTCGAGGGCGAGCCCGGCGATACGGGTGTCCTCGAGGTCGTCCTGCACCTCGTCGTGGCCGTGCAGCTGCCAGGAGCGGTAGGCCATGGCCAGCACGAAGGCGACCAGCGCGAGCGTGATGACCACTGACGTCAGGACCATCGCCTGCGCCAGCGGGTCGCTCATCGGTTCGGCGGTGCCGGATCCGGTGATCGGCGGCGCTCCCGCCCGGCCGCCGGCCAGCAGGATCGCGAGGTTGGTCCCGTTCCCCAGCAGCACGAAGCCGAGCAGGACGCGCGTCAGCGACCGTTCGAGCAGCAGGTACACCCCCGCCGCGAACAGGACGCCGACGGCGAGGAGCAGCGCGCCGGAGGGGACGTTGTCGAGCACGATCACGCGCGGTCACCCCCGGCCCGGTGACCCGCGCGGTCGGGCGAGCCGACGGTGCGGGAGCGCGGTTCGGCCTGCCGGTCGAGCTCGGCGCCGAAGGTGCGCAGGATGTCGATGACCAGGCCGACGACCACGAGGAACACTCCGACGTCGAAGAACAGGCTGGTGACCAGGTGCACGTGACCCAGCACTGGCAGGTGCAGGTCGAGGATCGTGCTCTCGAGCGCGGCCTGGCCGGCGACCAGCGCGACCAGGCCGACGCCCGCCGACAGGAACAGCCCGGTGCCGAGCACGAGACCGGGATGCACGGGGGCCGCCTCGCCCAGCTCGTACCGGCCGCCGGCCAGGTAGCGGACGGTCAGCGCCAGCCCGGCGACCAGGCCCGCGGCGAATCCGCCACCCGGTGAGTTGTGCCCGCTGAACAGCAGGAACAGGGCGAACAGGATCATCGGGTGGAACAGCAGGCGGGTGAGCACCTCGAACAGCATCGACCGTCTGCCCGGGTCGAGCGTGGGGCCGGCCAGCAGCCAGGTGCCCGGCCGTACCTGCTGGGCGCCGGCGCGGGCGGGCCCCTCGCCCGACTCGTCTTCGTCGGGATCTCCGGTGGGTTCGAGGCGCAGCACGTCGCCGCTGCGCTGACGCAGGAAGACGAGCGAGGCGACGCCGGTGGCCGCGACGAGGAGCACCGAGATCTCGCCGACGGTGTCCCAGGCGCGGATGTCGACGAGGGTGACGTTGACGATGTTGTGCCCGCCGCCGAACGCCTCGGCCTCCTCGGGGAAGTCGACCGACACCGGCAGGTGCACCCGGACGAGCGGCGCCGCCGCGACGAACATCATCACGACCAGGCCGGTGAGCACGCCGATCGCGAGCCGGACCCAGCGGCTCGCCGCCAGCGGCCGGTCCGAGAAGTACGGGGGCAGGCGGCGCAGCACGAGCACCATGACGACGAGCGTCAGCGTCTCGCACAGGACCTGCGTCAGCGCGAGGTCGGGCGCACCGTGCAGCAGGAACAGCGCGGAGTTGCCGTAACCCGCGACGCCGGCGAGGAACACCGCCTTGAGGCGGCGGCGGGCGCGGGCGGCCAGGATCGCGGCCACCACGACCACGAGGACGACGACGAGCTGTGCGGGCCGGTCCCACGGGACCACCGCGAACGGTCCGAGGCGAAGGACGTCGTCGCGCCCGGCGGCGCCCGCCGCCACGGGCAGCGGCCCGGCACCGGCCTCGCCCACGAGGCCCGCCGCGAGCGCGATCCCCGGGCCGACCGCGAGCACGAGGAGGATGACGCCGAGGTAGAACGGCAGGGAACCGCGCTGGGTGCCCGCGGTGACGTCGCTCGCGAACCGGTCCAGCGCGCGCATGAGACGCCGGTAGACGACGTCGGCGCCGTCCGGGAACCGCAGTGCCCCCTGCAGCCGTTCGACCCGCTCGCGCTGCCGGAACAGCCATGCGCCCACCAGGAGCACCGCGCCGGTGACCGCGAGGACCGGGGTGAAGCCGGCCCAGAGGGTGAGGTGTCCGGGGTCGCCGGCCGGATAGGTGTCCGCGTACGGGCCGAGCAGGTCCTGGCCGACGTGCGGCACGAGCGCGACCACGAGGCCGAGGACCGCGAGGACCAGCGGCGGCGCGACCATCCAGAACGGCTGCGGGTGGACGGCGTCCGGCGTCCCGTCCTGCTCGGGCTCGCCCTGCTCGGACCCATCCTGCTCGGACCCGTCCTGCTGGGCGCCGCCTCGCGCGGCCCCGGGTCGTTCGGTACCGGCCGGCAGGCGCGGCTTGAAGGCGCCCCACAGGAACCGGAGCCCGTACGCCACCGTCAGGGCCGAGCCGACGGCGACCACGGCGATCATGGTCGTGCCGAGCGGGTCCCCGTCGTGCGCCCACCCGGCGAGCGCCGCCTCCTTGGCGACGTAGCCGGCGAACGGTGGCAGGCCGATCATCGACGCGGTCGCGAGCGTCGCGGCGAGCGCCGTGACCGGCAGGCGGCGTCCGACCCCTGCGAGCCTGCGCAGGTCGCGCGTGCCCGTCGCCGCGTCGACGACCCCGACCACGAGGAACAGTGCGGCCTTGAACAGGGCGTGGGCGCCCAGCAGGGCCAGCCCGGCGAGTGCCGTCGCCCGGGTCCCGTAGCCGAGCAGCAGGGTGAGCAGCCCGAGCTGGGAGACCGTGCCGAACGCGAGGACGAGCTTGAGGTCGTGCTGGCGCAGCGCGCGGTAGCCGCCGAGCAGGAGCGTGGCGCTCCCGAGCACGAGCACCACCGTCCGCCAGGCCGCGAGGTCCGAGAAGGCGGGTGCGAACCGTGCGATCAGGTAGATGCCGGCCTTCACCATCGCGGCGGCGTGGAGGTACGCCGAGACGGGGGTGGGGGCGGCCATCGCAGCGGGCAGCCAGAAGTGCGTCGGGACGAGCGCGGACTTGGTGGCCGCCCCGGCCAGCAGGCAGAGCACCGCGACGGTGACCGCGGGGCCCGACGGCGGGTCGGCGATGACCGCGGAGACGCTCCAGGTCCCGGCGCCGACCCCGAGGATCACGACGCCGACCAGCATTGCGAGGCCGCCGGCGGTGGTCACGACCAGTGCCTGCATGGCGGCCCGGCGTGACGACGTGCGGTCCGCGTAGTGGCCGATCAGCAGGTAGGAGAACACGGTGGTGAGCTCCCAGAACACGAACAGCAGGAGCAGGTCGTCGGCGACCACCAGGCCGGCCATCGAGCCGGCGAACGCCACGAGGAAGCCGCCGAACCGGCCGAGGCCGTGCGCCTCGCGGGAGAAGTAGGCGCTGCAGTAGAGCATGACCAGGGTGCCGACACCGCCGACCACCAGCAGCATCACCCAGGCCAGGAGATCCAGCCGGAGGTCGATCGCGAGCCCGAGCGCCGGGATCCACCGCAGGTGCTCCGTGGGTGCTTCGCCGCCCAGGACCGCGGTGGCCTGGGCGAGCGCGTACGCCGTCGCCGCTGCCGGGCCGAGGGCCAGCACCCAGAAGGCGCGCCGGCCCATGACCGTGACGAGGGCTGGGGCGGCGAGGGCCAGGATCCCGTGGGCAAGCAGTACCAGGAGCACGTCCTATCCGTCCTCTGCGCGGGCGGGTGGGCGATGTCTGCCACCTTAACCGCTGGTGCGGGACGGGGCCGGAGAGCGGCCGGCCGGAGCCTGGTCCGGAACCCTTCGGCGGCCGCGGACGTTACCCCTGGAGCGAACCCACCGGTCCGCCGTCCGTCTTTGGGCCACAGGCGCAGGTTTACGGCCTACGATGGACGACGGCGAAACTTGACGACGACCTGGGAGAACCCGCGTGTCCATCCTCGACAAGGTCCTACGCATCGGCGAAGGACGTGTCCTGAAGAAGCTGCACAACGTGGCTGAGCAGGTCAACCGCTTGGAGCCCAGCTTCGTCGAGCTGAGCGACACCGAGCTGCGTGAGGAGACCGCACGTTTCCGGGAACGGCTGGAGCACGGCGCCACCCTGGACGAGCTCATGCCGGAGGCGTTCGCCGCGATCCGCGAGGCGGCTCACCGAACGCTCGGCCAGCGGCACTTCGACGTACAGATCATGGGCGGTGCGGCGCTGCACCTCGGCAACATCGCCGAGATGCGCACCGGTGAGGGAAAGACGCTGGTGGCGACGACCGCCGCGTACCTCAACGCGCTGACGGGCGACGGCGTCCACGTGATCACCACCAACGACTACCTGGCCAAGTACCAGGGTGACCTGATGGGCCGCGTCTACCGGTTCATGGGGCTGACGACGGGCGTGATCCTGTCGGGCCAGACGCCCGCGCAGCGGCGCGAGATGTACGCGGCGGACATCACGTACGGCACGAACAACGAGTTCGGCTTCGACTACCTGCGCGACAACATGGCGTGGTCGGTCGACGACCTGGTGCAGCGCGGCCACAACTTCGCGATCGTCGACGAGGTCGACTCGATCCTCATCGACGAGGCGCGGACGCCGCTGATCATCTCCGGCCCCGCGGCCGGTGACGCGAACCGCTGGTACAACGAGTTCGCCAAGGTGGTGCGGACCCTGCGCGCCAAGACCGGCGAGGCCGACACGAGCGCCCACTACGAGGTGGACGAGAAGAAGCGCACCGTCGGCCTGCTCGAGCCGGGTATCGCGAAGGTCGAGGACTACCTCGGCATCGACAACCTGTACGAGTCGCTGAACACGCCGCTGATCGGGTTCCTGAACAACGCCATCAAGGCGAAGGAGCTGTTCAAGCGCGACAAGGACTACGTCGTGCTGAACGGCGAGGTCATGATCGTCGACGAGCACACGGGCCGCATCCTCGCGGGCCGGCGCTACAACGAGGGCATGCACCAGGCCATCGAGGCCAAGGAGGGGGTGGACATCAAGGCGGAGAACCAGACGCTCGCCACGATCACCCTCCAGAACTACTTCCGCCTGTACGCCAAGCTCTCCGGGATGACCGGTACCGCCGAGACCGAGGCCGCCGAGTTCCAGAGCACGTACAAGCTCGGCGTCGTCCCGATCCCGACGAACAACCCGCCGCAGCGCATCGACCAGGCCGACCTCGTCTACAAGAACGAGGAGGGCAAGTTCAACGCGGTCGTCGCGGACATCGTCGAGCGGCACGCCTACGGCCAGCCGGTCCTCGTCGGCACCACGAGCGTCGAGAAGTCGGAGCTCCTGAGCGCCAAGCTCAAGAAGGCCGGCGTGCCGCACAACGTGCTCAACGCGAAGGAGCACGAGCGCGAGGCCGCCGTCGTCGCGATGGCGGGCCGCAAGGGCGCCGTCACGGTCGCCACGAACATGGCCGGCCGCGGTACGGACATCATGCTCGGCGGCAACGCCGAGTACCTCGCCGTCACCGACCTCGCCGGGCGGGGTCTCGACCCGGTCGAGACGCCCGAGGAGTACGAGGCGGCCTGGCCGCAGGCGCTCGAGAAGGCGAAGGAGCTCGTCGCCGCCGAGCACGACGAGGTCAAGGCGGCCGGTGGCCTCTACGTGCTCGGTACCGAGCGCCACGAGTCCCGCCGCATCGACAACCAGCTTCGTGGCCGTTCCGGCCGTCAGGGCGACCCGGGGGAGTCCCGGTTCTACCTGTCGATGCAGGACGACCTGATGCGCCTGTTCAACTCCGGCCTCGCCGAGTCGATGATGAACCGGGCGGGGTTCCCCGACGACATGCCGCTCGAGTCCAAGATGGTCACGCGCGGGATCATGTCCGCGCAGGGCCAGGTGGAGTCGCGAAACTTCGAGATCCGCAAGAACGTCCTGAAGTACGACGACGTCCTCTCGCGTCAGCGCAGCGTCATCTACGCCGAGCGGCTGCGCGTGCTCGAGGGCGAGGACCTGCGCGAGCAGGTGCAGCACTTCCTCACGGACACGATCACGGAGTACGTGACCAACGCGACGGCCGACGGCCCCACCGCCGAGCAGTGGGACCTCGACGCCCTGTGGACGGCCCTCAAGGCCGTGTACCCGGTGTCGCTCACGCCCGACGAGGTGGCCGAGGAGGCCGGCGGTATCGACCGGCTCACCGGCGAGATGCTGCTGGACGAGATCCTGTCCGACGCGCGCGTCGCCTACCAGGCGCGTGAGGAAGAGCTCTCGCCGCCGGCCATGCGCCAGCTCGAGCGCCGCGTGGTGCTCTCGGTGCTGGACCGCAAGTGGCGCGAGCACCTCTACGAGATGGACTACCTCAAGGAGGGCATCGGCCTGCGTGCCATGGCGCAGCGCGACCCGCTCGTCGAGTACCAGCGCGAGGGCTTCCAGCTCTTCCAGGCCATGACCGACGCCATCAAGGAGGAGTCGGTCGGGTTCCTGTTCAACCTCGAGGTCACGGTGCAGCAGCCGGACGCCGAGCAGGCGACGGACGGCGGCTCCGAGCTGCCCGCAGCCGGCCCGGTGCCGCCGCGCGGCCGGCTCGGCACGGGCCAGCCCGACGCCCCGCCGACCGCGCAGATCCCCGCGGTGTCTCCGGCGGCCGCGCCCGCGCAGGAGCGGCCGGGTCAGCTCCCGCCGCCGCGGCAGCGCCGTGCGGCGGGTGCCGCGACGGAGCCGATCCTGCTCGCGAAGGGTCTCGACACCCCGAACCGTCCGCAGTCGCTGACGTACTCGGCACCGAACGAGGACGGCTCGGGCTCGGCGTTCGTGCAGTCGGCCGACGGCGCCCGGCGTCGCGCGGCTCTGCACGGCGAGGCAACCGCTGCCACGAGCGACGGCCGGACGTTCCCCGGCACACCCCGCAACGCGCAGTGCCCGTGCGGCTCGGGCAAGAAGTACAAGGTCTGCCACGGGGTCAACGAGGCATAACCCTTCCGGGGGTCCGTCGAAGTAGAGCGGGTGTCCGAGCCTGCCTGGTATCGCCAGGGAGACTCGGACACCCGCTCTGCTTCGACAGGCCCCGGGGTGAGACGAGTGAGTCCGTGTGGGTGGCTCCGGTTACCCTGATCGCAACGTCCGGAACTCCCGTGTGGACCGCGCACCGGACCGGACCGTTCCCCGAAGACGAAAGCAGGATCGCTGTGCCCGTGCACGTTCCCGAGCCCGTACGCGGGCTGCGTGTTGCCCTGCTCGGCTGCGGCGTCGTGGGCACGGAGGTTGCCCGGATGCTCCTCGACCAGGGTGCGGATCTCGCTGCCCGTGCGGGCGCCCCGCTGGAGCTCGTCGGGATCGCGGTCCGCGACGCCGACCGTCCCCGCGAGGCCTTCATCCCCCGTGAGCTGCTGACCGAGGACGTGGACTCGCTGGTGGACGGCGCGGACATCGTCATAGAGGTGATGGGCGGGATCGAGCCCGCGCGCGGCCTGCTGCTGCGCGCCATCGAGAGCGGCGCGGCCGTCGTCACGGCCAACAAGGCGCTCCTGGCCGCGGACGGGCCGACGCTCTACAAGGCCGCCGACTCCGCGGGCGTCGACATCTACTACGAGGCCGCCGTGGCTGGTGCCATCCCGATCGTGCGCCCCGTTCGGGAGTCCCTGGCGGGCGACCACGTGCGCCGGGTCCTCGGCATCGTCAACGGCACGACGAACTACGTGCTCGACCAGATGGCCACGAGCGGCCTCGGCCTGGCGGAGGCCGTCAAGCAGGCGCAGGAGCTCGGCTACGCCGAGGCGGACCCGACGGCCGACGTCGAGGGCTACGACGCCGCGGCGAAGGCCGCGATCCTCGCCAGCCTCGCCTTCCACACCCGCGTCTCGGCGGACGACGTCGCCCGCGAGGGCATCACGGGCGTCACCGCCGACGACGTCGCCTGGGCCGCCAGGACGGGCCACGCCGTGAAGCTGCTGGCCATCGCCGAGCAGACCGGCGAGGGCGTCTCCGTTCGGGTGTACCCGGCGCTCGTGCCGCTGGAGCACCCGCTGGCGGGTGTCAAGGGCGCGTTCAACGCGATCTTCGTCGAGGCCGACGCGGCCGGCCCGCTCATGTTCTACGGCCAGGGCGCGGGTGGCCGCCCCACCGCCTCGGCGGTCGTCGGCGACGTGGTCTCCGCGGCGCGCCACCGGGTGCTCGGTGGCAAGGGCCCGCAGGAGTCCACCTACGCGGCTCGCCCGCTGCTGCCCGCGGACGCCGCGGTCACGCGCTACCAGGTCCGCCTCCGCGTCGCGGACCTGCCCGGCGTGCTCGCCCAGGTCGCGGGGGTGGTGGGCGACCACGGCGTGTCGATCGACACCATGCGCCAGACCGGTCCCTCCGAGGGCACCGCCGAGCTCCTCCTGACCACCCACGCCGCCCGCGAGGCGTCGCTGGCCGCCACCATCGCGGCGGTGCGCACGCTCGAACCGGTCCGCGAGATCACGTCCGTCCTGAGAGTCGAAGGCTGAACCCGTGCCTCCTGTGCTGCCTGAATCCGTCCCTCCCGTGCTGCCGGCTGAACCGAACCTTCCGTCCGCCGCTCCCGGCGCGGCCCCCACGTCGCGCCTCTGGCGCGGGGTGATCGCCGAGTACGCGGACCGCATGCCGGCCCACGTGCGGCAGAACATCGTGACGCTGGGCGAGGGCGGCACGCCGCTGGTGCCCGCGCCCGCGCTGTCCGAGCGCACGGGCGCCGACGTGTACGTCAAGGTCGAGGGCATGAACCCGACCGGCTCGTTCAAGGACCGTGGCATGACCGCCGCGATCTCCGCGGCGGCCGGGCGTGGCGCCCGGGTGGTGGTGTGCGCGTCGACCGGCAACACGTCGGCGTCCGCCGCCGCGTACGCGACGCGCGCGGGCATGATCTGCGCGGTGCTCGTGCCCGAAGGCAAGATCGCCATGGGCAAGCTGAGCCAGGCGGTCGCGCACGGCGCTCGCCTGCTCCAGGTCGACGGCAACTTCGACGACTGCCTCGTGGCGGCCCGCAAGCTCGCGGACACCCACCCGGTGGAGCTCGTGAACTCCGTGAACCCGGACCGCATCGAGGGCCAGAAGACCGCCGCGTTCGAGATCGTGGACGCGCTGGGCGACGCCCCCGACATCCACCTCCTGCCCGTTGGCAACGCGGGCAACATCACCGCGTACTGGAAGGGCTTCCGGGAGTACGCCGAGTCCGGGGCAGCGAGCCGGACGCCGGCGATGTGGGGCTTCCAGGCCGCTGGCGCCGCCCCGATCGTCAAGGGCCACCCGATCGACCAGCCGGACACGATCGCCACCGCGATCCGCATCGGCAACCCGGCCTCCTGGCAGCTCGCCGAGGAGGCACGGGACACGTCCGGCGGTGTCATCGAGGCGGTGACCGACGAGCAGATCCTCGCGGCGCACCGCATCCTCTCCGCCGAGGTGGGCGTGTTCGTGGAGCCCGCCTCCGCCGCGGGCGTCGCCGGCCTCCTGGCGCGGCACGAGCGCGGCCTGGTGCCAGCCGGCGCGCGCATCACGATCACCGTGACCGGCCACGGGCTCAAGGACCCGGGCTGGGCGCTGCGCACGCCCGACGGCGGCGAGGTGGAACCCGTGCGGGTCTCCGCCGACGTCGTCTCGATCGCCGACGCGCTCTCCCTCTGATGCAGCTCGGCGCCGACCACGTGCGGGTCCGGGTGCCCGCCACGAGTGCGAACCTCGGACCCGGGTTCGACTCCCTGGGTCTGGCACTCGCTCTGTACGACGAGGTGGAGGTACGTCTCGTCGCGAGCTCCGACGTGGTGGTGGACGTCAACGGCGAGGGCGCAGGCGAGGTGCCCCTCGGGGAGGACCACCTGGTCGTGCGCGCGCTGCGGCGCACCATGGACCTCGCCGGAGCCGTACCCACCGGGATCCACATGACCTGCCACAACGTGATCCCGCACGGCAGGGGGCTCGGGTCGTCGTCCGCGGCGGTCGTGGCAGGGATAGTCGCCGCGCGGGCCCTGCTCGCCGAGCCGCGGGCCATCGACGCCGCCATGGTGCTTGCGCTGGCCACCGAGTTCGAGGGGCACCCGGACAACGCGGCGCCCGCCATCCAGGGTGGTGCCACCGTCGCGTGGACCACCGACGACGGCCCGCGCGCCGTCGGCCTCGACGTCGACCCGACGATCGAGGCCACCGTGCTCGTGCCGGACGTTCCGCTCGCGACGGCCCGGGCCAGGGCCGCCCTGCCGGAGCACGTGTCGCACGGCGACGCGGCGTTCACCGCTGGCCGGGCCGCCCTCCTCGTCGAGGCCCTGGCCCGGCGTCCGGAGCTGCTGTTCGACGCCACCGAGGACCGCCTCCACCAGTCCTACCGCGCGGCGGTGCTCGGAGCGTCCAGCGAGCTGCTGCGCGCGCTGCGGGACGAGGGGGTGCCGGCCACCGTCTCGGGCGCGGGGCCGACGATCCTCGTGCTGGCCGGGCCGGACCATCGGGAGAGGCGCGACGCGGTCCTCGCGGACCTTGTCGACGAGAGCCCCGGGTGGCGTCGGCTCACCCCGGGAATCGACATGACCGGCGCGCGCGCCCGGAGGATTTCAGGTAACACGGGTGCGCTATCGTCCGGGTCGTCAGGTGCAACGGGAAGTCAAGTCTTACCAGGATCACCAGCTATACGGGGTGGTAGTATGCAGTGAACCTTCGGGATCGCACGTCCTGAGCCATGGTGGCGAGAACTCGGATTCAACATCGGTTCTTCACCTCCTAAGCCGGCAGAGCTACTGCACAGAGTCTCAGCCGGTCGGTCGTGCCCGTTGCAGGCCGTGATCAGCGGCCACCGCATCTCGCGAGAAGGCAGACAACGCCCCCGTCAGCCGTCGTCGTCGTACCACGGATGCGAGGTTTTCCGCGTTCCGACCATCCAGCGCCGGGCGCCCACACATCCCGCGGCCCGCGATCCCGCGATCAGCCGCAGTTCGAGGGGGAAGGGTCCTTCGTGACAGACACCACCGAAAACGCTCAGTCAGCCGCCGGCCGCGTGGCCGGGACCGGAGCACTGAGCAGCATGCGCCTCGCCGAGCTCCAGGCACTCGCCGGAGACCTGGGCGTGAAGGGCACTTCCAGGATGCGCAAGAGCGACCTCGTGGACACCATTCGCGAGAAGACGGGCGGCGCGACGAAGCGTCCGGTCCGTGCCGCCTCCGCCACCGAGAAGCCCACCACCGACGACAAGCCTGCTCGCGCCGAGGCGCCGGTTGCCGCCGCCGGGGTCGCCACCTCGGGTGTGCGCGCCGACGCGAACGCGGAGGCTGACAAGGCCGCTCGTCTGGCCGAGCTGGCCGAAGCCGTCGCCGCGCCGCGCGAGAGCGGCGGGCGCCGTGCCGGCCGAGGGCAGAACGCTCCGGACGGGACCGCCGAGAAGTCCGGCGAGGGCCGTAACGGCCAGGCCGGCCGGCAGAACACCCGCGGTGACCGCGCCAACGCGACCGAGCGCGGCGCCGACCGCGGCAACGCACGCGCCGCAGGCGCCGCCGGCACGGCCGCCGGCGCCGTCGAGCGGAACAACGAGCGCGCCAACGAGCTCGACGAGGACCGCAACTCGCGTCGCCGTCGGGGCCGGGACCGCGGCAGGGACCGCAAGCGTGGTCGTGGCCGTACGGGCCCGGACGTCGCGGGCCTCGACAACGTCCCCGAGGTGCGCGAGGACGACGTGCTGCTGCCCGTCGCCGGCATCCTGGACATCCTCGACAACTACGCGTTCGTGCGGACCTCCGGGTACCTGCCGGGCAACAACGACGTCTACGTCTCGCTGAACCAGGTCAAGAAGGCCGGCCTGCGGCGCGGTGACGCCGTCGTCGGCGCCGTGCGTCAGCCGCGCGAGGGCGACGAGCTGCCGACGCAGCAGCCGAGCGGGCGCAACGCCAAGGTGAACAAGGTCAACGCCCTGGTGCGCCTCGACTCCGTGAACGGCATGACGCCGGAGGAGGCGCGCGAGCGTCCGGAGTTCACCAAGCTGACGCCGCTGTACCCGCAGGAGCGCCTGCGCCTGGAGAACCCCGAGGCGACCAAGCTCACGCCGCGCGTCATCGACATCGTCGCCCCGATCGGCAAGGGCCAGCGCGGCCTCATCGTCGCGCCGCCCAAGGCCGGCAAGACGCTGATGATGCAGCAGATCGCCAACGCGATCTCGCTCAACAACCCTGAGGTCCACCTCATGGTCGTGCTGGTCGACGAGCGTCCGGAAGAGGTCACCGACTTCGAGCGCTCCGTCAAGGGCGAGGTCATCTCCTCGACGTTCGACCGGCACGCCTCCGACCACACGCTGGTCGCCGAGCTCGCCATCGAGCGGGCCAAGCGCCTGGTGGAGCTGGGCCAGGACGTCGTCGTGCTGCTCGACGGCATCACCCGCCTGTCGCGCGCCTACAACCTGGCCGCGCCGGCGTCGGGTCGCATCCTGTCCGGTGGTGTGGACGCCGCGGCGCTCTACCCGCCCAAGAAGTTCTTCGGCGCCGCCCGGAACATCGAGGACGGCGGCTCGCTGACCATCCTCGCGACGGCCCTGGTCGAGACCGGGTCGAAGATGGACGAGGTGATCTTCGAGGAGTTCAAGGGCACCGGCAACATGGAGCTGCGCCTGTCGCGGTCCCTTGCCGAGAAGCGCATCTTCCCGGCGATCGACGTCAACGGTTCGAGCACCCGGCGCGAGGAGATCCTCATGTCGAAGGACGAGCTCGCCATCGTCTACAAGCTGCGCCGTGTCATGGGCGCGCTCGACCAGACGCAGGCCGCCGAGCTCCTGCTCGGACAGCTCCGGAAGACCAAGACCAACGTAGAGTTCCTGCTGCACGTGCAGAAGACGACGCCGGGTGGTCTCACGGAGGACGACAACGTCGGCGAGACCGTCTGATCGTCTGACGGACGTCACACCCACACCGCCTCGCCCGAACGGGCGAGGAAGTGGCAGAATGACTGGCTGGCTCGCTGGTTCACGTCACTGCTGTTCCGCAGGGCGACCCAGCGGCATCTCACCAAGGAGCAACATGAGGGCTGGAATCCACCCCGAGTACGTCGTCACCGAGGTCACCTGCACCTGCGGTAACACCTTCACGACGCGCAGCACCGAGACGTCCGGCAAGATCAGCGCCGACGTCTGCAGCGCCTGCCACCCGTTCTACACGGGCAAGCAGAAGATCATGGACACCGGCGGCCGCGTGGCCCGGTTCCAGGCGCGCTACGGCAAGAAGGACGCCGACAAGTAGCGACTTCGCAGCGCCGGTGGTCCGGTCCGACAACCTCTCCAGGGGCAGTCGGGCACCGGACCACCGGCGCTGTCGTTTCCCCACAGACTGTTTCGCCCGCCCCGTTGAGTGCGTGATGTTCGCCCTCTCGACGCGTGCGAGAGGGCGAATATCCCGCACTCAGCGGTGTACCTAGGAGAGATCGTGACCGAGTCAGCGTTCGCCGGTGTCGGGCCCCTGATCAGCGAGCACGCCGAGATCGAGGCGGCGCTCGCCGACCCCGCCGTGCACGCGGACGCGGGGCGCGCGCGGACCCTTGGCCGGCGGTACGCCGAGCTCAACCAGGTGGTCGGCGCGTACCGCGCGTGGGAGCAGGCGCACGACGACGCCGAGGCCGCCGCCGAGCTCGCCACGGAGGACGCCGCGTTCGCCGAGGAGCTGCCGAGCCTCAGGGAGGCCGAGGCGAACGCTGAGGAGAAGCTGCGCCGCGTGCTGGTGCCGCGTGACCCCGACGACGGCCGGGACGTGATCCTCGAGATCAAGGCGGGCGAGGGCGGCGAGGAGTCCGCACTGTTCGCGGGCGACCTGCTGCGCATGTACCTGCGCTACGCGGAGCAGCAGGGCTGGTCCACGCAGCTCCTGGAGGCCACGGCGTCCGACCTGGGCGGCTACAAGGACGTGCAGGTCGCGATCAAGGCCAAGAGCGTGCAGGGCCCCGAGGACGGCGTCTGGCACAGCCTGAAGTACGAGGGCGGCGTGCACCGCGTGCAGCGCGTGCCGGTCACCGAGTCGCAGGGCCGCATCCACACGTCGGCGGCCGGCGTGCTCGTGTTCCCCGAGGTCGACGACCCGGGGGAGCTCGAGATCGACCAGAACGACCTGCGGATCGACGTCTACCGCTCGTCCGGTCCGGGCGGGCAGTCCGTCAACACCACGGACTCCGCGGTCCGCATCACGCACCTGCCCACTGGCATCGTCGTCTCGATGCAGAACGAGAAGTCGCAGCTGCAGAACCGCGAGCAGGCCATGCGCGTGCTCCGCGCCCGGCTGCTCGCCGCACAGGCGGAGGCCGCGGCGGCGGAGTCCGCGGAGCTGCGCCGCTCGCAGGTCCGCACGGTGGACCGGTCCGAGCGGATCCGGACGTACAACTACCCGGAGAACCGGATAGTGGACCACCGCACCGGGTACAAGGCGTACAACCTCGATCATGTGCTCGACGGTGACCTCGGCGCGGTGGTGCGGTCGGCGATCGAGGCCGACGAGGCGGCGCGCCTCGCGGTGGCGTCCGGTGCGTGAGGTCCCGGCCGGGGCGATATCGCGTGACGGATTGCCTGCCGGGACGGCTGGGCGGCACGCTTGGGGGGTAGGGGGAGGAGTGCGGTGAGCACACAGCTGCTGAAGTGGGCCTGCGAGGAGCTGGCGGACGCCGGGGTCGCGTCGCCCCAGACCGACGCCGAGGTACTGCTGGCGTATGCGCTCGGGGTGGACCGGAGCGAGCTGCGGCGCCTGATGGTGCTGGGCCGCGAGGTGCCGGACGACGCGGCGGGCGTCTTCGCCGGGCTCGTCTCCCGGCGTGCCGCGCGCGAGCCCCTGCAGCACCTGACCGGGGTCGCCGCGTTCCGGCACCTCGAGCTCGCGGTGGGCCCAGGGGTCTTCGTGCCGCGACCCGAGACCGAGGAGGTGGCGCAGGTCGCCATCGACGAGGCGGCCAAGGTCGTCGGCGAGCGGGGGAGCGCCGTCGTCGTCGACCTGTGCACCGGCACCGGGGCGATCGCCCTCGCGGTGGCCACGGAGGTGCCCGGCACGCGGGTGCACGCGGTCGAGCTGGACAAGGACGCGCACGCCTGGGCGGAGCGCAACGTCGACGCGGTGAGCGCCGAGGTCGCGAGCGCGCGGGCCGGCACGGGGTCGGACCTCGAGCCCGGCACGCCACCTGAGCGGATAGTGCGCCTCGTCAAGGGCGATGCCCGCACCGCGCTCTACGGCATCGACGGGCTGGCGGACGTCGTCGTCTCGAACCCGCCGTACGTGCCGTCGGACGCCGTGCCCGTCGATCCCGAGGTGGCCGAGCACGATCCCGCCGTCGCGCTGTACGGGCTGGGACCCGACGGGCTGGAGGTGCCGCGAGGCATCACGGACGCCGCGGCGCGGCTGCTGCGACCCGGCGGGCTGTACGTCATGGAGCATGCGGAGGTCCAGGCGGAGGCGGCACGCGACATGGTCGCCGCCGCGCGCGACGCCGACGGCCGGCCGGTGTTCGGCGAGCCCGAGACCCGCAAGGATCTGACGGGCCGGTACCGCATGGTCGTCGCGCGCCGCCTGGGACCAGAGCGCAGCGCAGGGTGAGGGCCGAGCGTGCGAGGCACTCGCCCGGAGCGGAGCGCCGGTCCTGGGCGACGAAGGTATCGCCTGGGACCAGAGCGCAGCGCAGGGTGAGGGCCGAGCTTGCGCATCAGGAAGTCCCCGGATCGTGAAAGACTGTTCCGCGTGAGTGTGCCTGTGCAGCCCGTGCTCGACGCCACCGACCCGCAGACCTGGGGCCCGGCGATCGACGAGGCGGTGAATGCGATCTCCCGTGGGGCCCTCGTGGTCCTCCCCACCGACACCGTGTACGGCATCGCCGCCGACGCGTTCGACGAGGCGGCCGTCGCCGCGCTCCTCGCGGCCAAGGGACGCGGGCGGCAGATGCCGCCGCCGGTCCTGGTCGGCGAGGTGGCGACCCTCGACGGCCTGGCAATCGACGTGCCCGACGACGCCCGCAAGCTCGTCGAGGCGTTCTGGCCCGGCGGTTTCACGATCATCCTGCGCGCGCAGCCGTCGCTGCAGTGGGACCTCGGCGACACGGGCGGCACGGTCGCCCTGCGGATGCCGGACCACCCAGCGGCCCTCGCGCTGCTCAAGCGCACCGGCCCGCTCGCCGTCTCCAGCGCGAACAAGTCGGGCAGCCCGGCCGCGCAGGACGTCGCGGACGCCGAGCGCCAGCTCGGCGGCTCGGTGGCCGTCTACCTCGACGGTGGCGAGGCCCCGGGTGGCGTCGCCTCCACCATCGTGGACGCGACGGGCCCGACGCTGCGCGTCGTGCGCGAGGGCGCCGTGTCGCTCGACGCGCTGCGTGCGGTCGCCGACGTCGAAGGAGCGCAGGTGTCGCCGAAGGACGACCCGATCGATCCCCCGGCCGGTGCCGCGGAGGACGACGAGTGAGGGTGTACCTGCTCCTGATGCTCGTGGCCGCCGCGGTCACGTTCCTGACCACGCCCTTTGCCCGCTGGGTGGCCATGAGGACCTCGGCGATCTCCGCCGTCCGGGCGCGTGACGTGCACTCCGTGCCGACACCGCGGCTCGGCGGGCTCGCCATGCTGATCGGCATCGTCGTGCCGATGCTGCTGGCCTCGCAGATGCCGTTCCTCTCGGGGGTGTTCGACGATCCCCAGGTGTGGGGCATCGTCGGCGGCGCCGCCATCGTGTGCGCGCTGGGCTGGGCCGACGACAAGTGGGACCTCGACTGGATCACCAAGCTCGCGGGCCAGGTCCTGGCCGCCGGCTTCATGGCGCTGCAGGGCGTCCAGCTCATCACGATGCCGATCGCGGGCGTGACCATCACGTCGTCGCGCATGTCGCTCGTGGTGACCGTGCTGATCATCGTCATCGCGATGAACGCGGTGAACTTCGTGGACGGCCTCGACGGGCTGGCCGCCGGCATAGTCGCCATCGGCGGCACCGCGTTCTTCCTCTACACCTACGGGCTCACCCAGCAGGTCTCGGCGGACGACTACGCGACGCTGCCCTCGGTCATCCTCGCCGTGATGGTGGGGGTGTGCGTCGGCTTCCTGCCGCACAACTTCCACCCGGCGCACATCTTCATGGGCGACGCCGGGTCGATGCTGATCGGCCTGGTGATGGCGGGCGCGGCGATCAGCGTGACCGGCAACATCCCCCCGGGCATCATGACCGGCGCGCAGGCGCTGCCCGCCTTCATCCCGCTGCTGCTGCCGGTGGCGGTGCTCATGCTGCCGCTGCTCGACATGGGGCTGGCCGTCGTCCGGCGGCTCGCAGCGGGCAAGTCGCCGATGGCACCCGACCGGATGCACCTGCACCACCGGATGCTGGCCCTCGGCCACTCCCACCGCCGCGCCGTGGTGATCCTGTACGTGTGGACCGCCGTGTTCGCGTTCAGCGCCGCCGCGCTCGTGCGGTGGGACTGGGAGATCGTGCTGATCTGGACCGGTGTGGTCGTGGTGCTCGCCCTGCTGGCCACGCTGGGCCCGCTGCGCCACCGCGGCCGCTTCCTCGACGACGACGTCGCCGCGCTCTCCGGCCAGACGCCGAAGGTTCCAGCCGCCGTCGGGGCCGCCGCCTCAGCGGGCGTCGGGCTCGAGGCAAAGGTGCCGGTCCAGATCGTCGTACCGCAGACCGTCGCTCCGCAGACTGTCCCTGCCCAGGCCGTCGCGTCACAGCCCGTCGCTCCGCTGGCCGTCGCTCCGCAGAGCGGGACCCGCGCGAGCACCGCTTCCCAGGGCATCGCGCACCACGGTGCCGTGTCCAAGACCAAGGAGACCATCGAATGACCGAGCAGGTACCTGACGCAGCCGGCGCCCACCGGAGCGCTGCCGAGCGAGCGGTGCTGCGCACGGCCCTGCGCGACTGCCTGGTCCTCGTGGGAGGGCTCGCGGTCCTCGGCTCGCTGGTCGGCCTCCTGGTCGCAGGACAGCCGGGGCTCTGGGGCGGCCTGATCGGCGCGGCGCTCGCCGCCTTCTTCTGCGCGACGACCGTGTGGTCGATGCTCTACACGGTCGGAAAGGGTGCGACCGCGATGGGCGCCGTGGTGATGGGTAGCTGGATCGCCAAGATGGTGGTCCTCGTCGCCGTCCTCGCCGTGCTGACCCGGTTCGACTTCTACGACCGGGTGGTCCTGTTCGTGGTGCTCCTGCTCGGGGCAGTGGGATCGGCGGTGCTCGACTATCGCGCGGTCAAGAACGGCCGCGTCCCGTACGTCGAGCCCGAAGCAGGGGCCTGACGCGCGATCCGGCGCATACGGCGAGCCGCGCACGGTTGCGCAATAAGTCACAAGGGGCCGCGCCATGCGGTTATGCGGCCAATTCCGGGTGGGACATAGGTTAGGCTTACGACTGAATCCATGACGGCCAGGCCCGATGGCGCGCCCGTTCCGCCCCTTTGCGGTGACGCGCGCTGGGCCTAATGACCACCTGGGAGTCCTCCTGTCCACGTATGCGACGTCCGTAATCCTCGCCGCCACTGAAGGCCACGAGGGTGAGGGCGGCTTCCACACGCCGTCGATCGCCGACTTCTTCCCGTCGGCAATCCTCTTCGAAGGCACCATCTTCCAGATCGACCGACTCTGGATCATCCGGATCATCGCCACCATCGTGCTGCTGACGATCTTCGTGATCGCCGCGCGCCGAGCCAAGGTGGTGCCGGGTCGGTTCCAGGCAGGCGTCGAGTATCTGCTGAGCTTCGTCCGGGTGCAGATCGGCGAGGAGATCCTGGGCAAGGAGAACGCCAGGCGTTTCCTGCCCATGCTCACGACCATCTTCTTCACCATCCTGGCGTTCAACCTCACGGGTGTGATCCCGGGGCTGAACCTGGCCGCCACGTCGCGTATCGGCGTGCCGCTGCTCCTGGCGCTCTGGGTGTTCGTCACCTACTGGGCCGTCGGCATCCGCAAGCACGGCCTCGGCGGGTACCTCAAGGCGAACCTGTTCCCGCCCGGCGTGCCGTGGCCGATCTACTTCATCCTGACGCCGATCGAGCTGCTGCAGCTCCTGATCATCCGGCCGGGCTCGCTGATGGTCCGACTCGTGGCCAACATGGTCGCCGGTCACATCATGCTCGTGCTCTGCTTCGCCGCGACGCAGTTCTTCCTCATCGACTCGGCGGGCAGCGGCCTGATGGTCTTCGGGGCTCTGACGCTGCCGGCCGGCATCTTCATGACGCTCTTCGAGCTGCTGGTCGCGTTCCTGCAGGCGTACATCTTCGCGCTGCTGGCCGCGGTCTACATCAACATGTCGCTGGAGGAGGAGCACTGACGGTGCTCGCTCCTCCGGGCGACGCTGCATAGCTTCACCTGGAAACCCGCGACGGGCGCAGCACGCGCCTTCGCACACCACGCGACGCCTGACCAATACCGGTCCGGCGCCCAACGGAAGGAAGACGCAAGTGGACGTCATCACTCTCGCCGAGGTCTCTGGCAACGTCAACGCGATCGGCTACGGCCTCGCGGCGACCGGCCCGGGTATCGGTCTCGGCATCCTGATCGGCAAGACCATCGAGGGTATGGCCCGCCAGCCCGAGGTCGCCGGCCAGCTCCGCGCCACGATGTTCCTGGGTGTCGCGTTCGTCGAGGTGCTCGCGCTCCTCGGTCTCGTCGCCGGCTTCCTGTTCAGCTGATGCCGGCGCACTCGAGCGCCGCCCAGGTGGTAGCGGCGCAGACGGAAGGGCCGCAGGGCATCGAGCTGTTCCTGCCTGCTGGATACGACCTGCTGTGGTCGTCGGTCACGCTGCTGATCATCGCCGTGGCGTTCTACAAGTTCATCCTGCCGCAGATGAACAAGGTGCTCGACGAGCGCTCCGCCCTCATCGAGGGCGGTATCGAAAAGGCTGAGGCAGCCCAGAAGCAGGCCGACGAGGCCCTGGCTCAGCAGCAGCAGCTGCTCGCCGAGGCCCGTGCCGACGCCGCGCAGGTCCGCGAGGAGGCGCGTGCCGAGGGCACCGCCATCATCAAGGAGCTCAAGGCCAAGGCGAGCGAGGAGGCGGAGCGCATCACCGACACCGCCCGTCGCCAGATCGAGGCCGACCGACAGGCCGCGTCCGTGTCCCTGCGCAACGAGGTCGGTGCGCTCGCGACCGAGCTGGCGTCGAAGATCGTGGGCGAGTCCCTCGAGGACTCGGCCCGTCAGTCGCGCGTGGTGGACCGCTTCCTCGACGAGCTCGAGGCAAGCCAGGCCGTGGCAAGCAACAAGGAGGCGTGATGCGGGGATCGAGCGGTGCATCGCTGACTGCGGCGCAGGAGCGCTTCGAGCCGGTGCTGCGCGCCGCGGGTGCGGATGCGCTGACGCTGGGTGAGCAGCTGCTCACCGTGGTGTCGGCGCTGGACGACTCCGCCGCGCTGCGCCGCTCGCTCGCCGACCCCTCCCGCGAGGGCGAGGCCAAGGCCGCCCTGGTGGCCGGCCTGCTGAGCGATTTCGACGAGCGCGTGGTCGACCTGGTGTCCGGGCTCGTCCGGTCCCGCTGGGCGGGCGACGCGGATCTGGCCGACGCCATCGAGCGTCTCGGTGTGGACGCCGTGCTGGCTTCCGCCGAGGCGCGCGGGGCGCTCGAGACGGTGGAGGACGAGCTGTTCCGGCTCACCCGGTCGCTCGGCGGCCAGCGTGAGGCCAAGCAGGTCCTCTCGGACGGCACCACCGCCACCGAGCGCCGGGTGGCGCTCGTGGACGCGCTGGTCGGCGGCAAGGTCGACACCGTGACCCAGAGCCTGGCCAGGCGCGCGACGTCGTCGCTGCGTGGTCGTCGCTTCGTGCAGACGCTCGGTTGGTTCGGCGAGGTCGCGGCGGAGCGTCGCAAGCGCCTCGTCGCCGCCGTGACGAGCGCGACGGTGCTCACCCGCGAGCAGGAGCAGCGCCTCGGCGCGCTGCTCGAGCGCTCGTACGGGCGGCCCGTGCAGCTGAACGTCACCGTGGACCCGGCAGTCGTCGGGGGCCTGCGCATCCAGGTCGGCGCGGACGTCGTCGACTCCACTGTCCTGTCGCGCCTTGCTGACGCCTCGCGTCGTCTGGCCGGCTGAATACGTGAACAAGAACCTTCCGCCGCGGCTTTCGCGGCCACGACAGGAGATAAGCAATGGCTGAGCTGACGATCCGGCCGGACGAGGTCCGGGCCGCGCTGGACAGCTTCGTGAAGTCCTACGAGCCCCAGGAAGCGGTCACCGAGGAGGTGGGCCGCGTCTCGTACGCAGCGGACGGCATCGCCCGCGTCGAGGGCCTCCCTGGCGTGATGGCGAACGAGCTGCTGCGCTTCGAGGACGGGACGCTCGGACTCGCGCAGAACCTGGACGTCCGCGAGATCGGTGTGGTCGTCCTCGGCGAGTTCACCGGGATCGAGGAGGGCCAGGAGGTCCGTCGTACCGGTGAGGTGCTCTCGGTCCCCGTGGGCGAGGGCTACCTCGGCCGCGTGGTCGACCCGCTGGGTGCCCCCATCGACGGCCTCGGCGCCATCGAGACCGACGCCGTCCGTGCCCTCGAGCTGCAGGCGCCCGGCGTCATGCAGCGTAAGTCGGTGCACGAGCCGCTGCAGACCGGCATCAAGGCGATCGACTCGATGATCCCGATCGGCCGTGGTCAGCGTCAGCTGATCATCGGCGACCGCCAGACGGGCAAGACGGCGATCGCGGTCGACACGATCATCAACCAGAAGGCGAACTGGGAGAGCGGCGACCCGACGCAGCAGGTCCGCTGCATCTACGTCGCCATCGGCCAGAAGGGCTCGACCATCGCCGCGGTGCGTGGCGCCCTCGAGGAGGCCGGCGCCCTGGAGTACACGACGATCGTCGCGGCTCCGGCGTCCGACCCGGCAGGCTTCAAGTACCTCGCCCCGTACACCGGCTCGGCCATCGGCCAGCACTGGATGTACTCGGGCAAGCACGTCCTGATCATCTTCGACGACCTGTCGAAGCAGGCCGAGGCCTACCGCGCTGTGTCGCTGCTGCTGCGCCGCCCGCCGGGCCGCGAGGCCTACCCGGGTGACGTCTTCTACCTGCACTCCCGTCTGCTCGAGCGTTGTGCCAAGCTCTCGGACGAGCTGGGCGCAGGCTCGATGACCGGTCTGCCGATCATCGAGACCAAGGCGAACGACGTCTCGGCGTACATCCCGACGAACGTCATCTCCATCACGGACGGCCAGATCTTCCTCCAGTCCGACCTGTTCAACGCCAACCAGCGTCCCGCCGTGGACGTCGGTATCTCGGTCTCCCGAGTCGGTGGCGACGCGCAGATCAAGGCCATGAAGAAGGTCTCCGGCACGCTGAAGCTGGAGCTCGCGCAGTTCCGCTCGCTCGAGGCGTTCGCGATGTTCGCGTCCGACCTCGACGCCGCGTCCCGCGCACAGCTCCAGCGCGGCGCCGTCCTGACGGAGCTGCTCAAGCAGCCCCAGTACTCGCCGTACGCGGTCGAGGACCAGGTCGCCTCCGTGTGGGCCGGTACGAAGGGCAAGCTCGACGACGTCGCGGTCGAGGACGTCAAGCGGTTCGAGTCCGAGCTGCTGGACCACCTGCGCCGCAAGACCGACGTCCTGGAGACGATCCTCAAGTCCGGCAAGCTGGAGTCCGACACGGAGGAGGCGCTCGGCGCCGCCGTCGACGACTTCCGGGCGGGCTTCCAGAAGAGCGACGGCACGCCGCTCGTCGGTGGCAGCACCGAGGACGGCCCCGTCGACGTCGAGCAGGCGCAGATCGTCGTCAAGAAGAAGGCCTGACCCGTGGCCGGTGGAGCTCAGCGCGTCTACAAGGCGCGGATCAAGTCGACGCAGTCGCTGAAGAAGATCTTCCGCGCGCGTGAGCTGATCGCCGCTTCCCGTATCGGCAAGGCTCGCGCGGCGGCGGCGGCGGCGGCGCCGTACGCACAGGCGATCACCCGTGCGGTGTCGGCTGTCGCGTCGCACACGGACGTGGACCACCCGCTCACGCAGGAGGAGGGCGGCAACCGCGCGGCGGTGCTCGTCGTCTCCTCCGACGCGGGCATGGCCGGCTCCTACCCGATGGCGATCGTCCGCGAGGCCGAGAAGCTCATCGGGCAGCTGACGGCCGAGGGCAAGGAGGTCGTGCTGTACGTGGCCGGCCGCCGTGCGATCGCGTACTACACGTTCCGCGGGCGGGAGATCGCCAAGAGCTGGTCGTACGGTTCGGAGAAGCCGACGCCCGAGGCAGCCCACGACATCGCCGAGACGCTGCTCGAGGTGTTCCTCGCGGAGGAGCCCGACGGCGGTGTCAGCGAGCTGCACGTGGTCTCGACGCTGTTCGTCAACATGGTGACGCAGCGCGCCCGCGTGGTGCGCATGCTGCCGCTCGAGGTGGTGGAGGGCGTGACCGAGGCCGAGGAGCACGAGGCCCTGCCGCTCTACGACTTCGAGCCGTCGCCCGAGGCCGTGCTGGACGAGCTGCTCCCGCGCTACATCGAGCAGCGCATCTACGCGATGCTGCTCGACGCCGCCGCGTCCGAGCTCGCCGCCCGTCAGCGGGCCATGCACACGGCGACCGACAACGCCGAGGACCTGATCCGCACGTACACCCGACTGGCCAACCAGGCACGTCAGGCGGACATCACCCAGGAGATCAGCGAGATCGTCTCCGGTGCCGACGCCCTGGCGTCCTGAACAGACCGAAAAGACTCCCCGCCGGAGGACCCTCCGGCCCACCGAAGCGAGGCAAGTATGACCGCCACTACCGTGGAATCAACACGCGGCGCGGCCCCGACTGAGCCGGCGACTGGCCGGGTCGCTCGGGTGATCGGACCCGTCGTGGACATCGAGTTCCCCGAGGACGCGATCCCCGACATCTACAACGCGCTGACCGTCGAGATCGACCTCTCCGGCAAGGGCGAGAGCACGTCCGTCCTGACCCTCGAGGTCGAGCAGCACCTGGGTGACTCCCTGGTGCGCGCGATCGCCCTGAAGCCGACCGACGGCCTGGTCCGCGGCGCCGTGGTGACCGACACGGGCGAGCCCATCAGCGTGCCCGTCGGCGACATCACCAAGGGCAAGGTCTTCAACGTCACCGGCGAGGTCCTGAACCTCGCCGAGGGCGAGAAGTTCGAGGTCACCGAGCGCTGGCCGATCCACCGCAAGGCGCCGGACTTCGACCAGCTCGAGTCGAAGACCCAGATGTTCGAGACGGGCATCAAGTCCATCGACCTGCTCACCCCGTACGTGCAGGGTGGCAAGATCGGTCTCTTCGGTGGTGCGGGCGTCGGCAAGACGGTCCTCATCCAGGAGATGATCCAGCGTGTGGCCCAGGACCACGGTGGTGTGTCGGTGTTCGCCGGTGTCGGCGAGCGCACCCGTGAGGGCAACGACCTGATCGCCGAGATGGACGAGGCGGGTGTCTTCGACAAGACGGCCCTCGTCTTCGGCCAGATGGACGAGCCGCCGGGCACGCGTCTGCGCGTCGCCCTGTCGGCCCTGACGATGGCGGAGTACTTCCGTGACGTGCAGCAGCAGGACGTGCTGCTCTTCATCGACAACATCTTCCGCTTCACGCAGGCCGGTTCCGAGGTCTCCACGCTGCTCGGCCGTATGCCGTCAGCCGTGGGCTACCAGCCGAACCTCGCCGACGAGATGGGCCTCCTCCAGGAGCGCATCACCTCGACGCGTGGTCACTCCATCACGTCGCTGCAGGCCATCTACGTGCCCGCTGACGACTACACCGACCCGGCCCCGGCCACGACGTTCGCCCACCTGGACGCGACGACCGAGCTCTCCCGCGAGATCGCGTCGAAGGGTCTGTACCCGGCGATCGACCCGCTGGCCTCGACGTCCCGCATCCTCGACCCGCGTTACGTGGGCCAGGAGCACTACGACGTCGCGACACGCGTGAAGTCGATCCTGCAGCGCAACAAGGAGCTGCAGGACATCATCGCCATCCTCGGTGTGGACGAGCTCTCGGAAGAGGACAAGACGGTCGTCGGGCGTGCCCGCCGTATCGAGCAGTTCCTCTCCCAGAACACGTACATGGCCGAGAAGTTCACCGGTGTGGTGGGCTCGACGGTGCCTCTGTCGGAGACGATCGAGGCATTCAAGAAGATCGCTGACGGTGAGTTCGACCACATCGCCGAGCAGGCCTTCTACAACATCGGTGGCCTCGAGATGCTTGAGGAGAACTGGGCACGGATCCAGAAGGAGTACGGGGCCTGAGGCTTCGTCCATCCTCCGTGCGTGATGCCGTCCCGCCGGGCATGCCAGAATCAGGCAGTCCGGCAGGGACGGCATCGCGCCCGCTACATCGGAAGGAGCTCTCGTGGCAGAGCTGAGCGTGGACCTCGTGTCCAGGGACCGCAAGGTCTGGAGCGGTGCGGCGACGCAGGTGAGCGCGCCGTCCGCGGACGGGCAGATCGGCATCCTGGCGAACCACACGCCGCTGCTGGCTGTGCTTCGCCCGGGCGTGATCAAGGTGGACACAGCTTCGGGGACGGCCGTCGAGGCGCAGGTCACCGGCGGTTTCGTGTCCGTGGACAACAACCTCGTCACCCTCGTGGTCGACGAGCTCTCCCTGGTCTGAGGGAGAGCGCGAGTGCCCGGCGTCATATGGATCGCGATCGCGGTGCTCGGCGCGCTCGCGCTGGTGCTCGCACTGGGGATCTCCCGGCTGCGGACGCTTTCTCGCAGGGTTGGTTCGTTCAACTGCAATGCCCGGCCGACCGGGAATCCTGAGGGTTCCTGGACGCCGGGCATCGCGCAGTACGCGGTGGGCCGGATCGAGTGGTGGCGGTGCTGGTCGCTGTCGCCCCGTCCGGCCCGCACGTGGTACCGGGAGCGGCTCACCGTGACGGGCCGCACCCCGCTGGACCCGGACGAGCGTGGTCAGGGTGACCACTACCTCGTCCAGTGCCGGTACGACGGGCTCGACTTCGAGCTCGATCTCGCCGCCGGCGACTACTTCGGCCTCGCCTCCTGGCTCGAGGCCGCCCCTCCCGGACGACAGGATCTGGTTCTCTGATGCGGCTGGTCGTCGCCGACTGCTCCGCCCTCTACACGGGCCGCCTGACCGCGAAGCTCCCGCAGGCCACGCGGCTGCTCGTGGTCAAGGCCGACGGAAGCGTGCTGATCCACTCCGACGGCGGCTCGTACAAGCCGCTGAACTGGATGAGCCCCCCGTGCACGCTGGCGGTGCGCGAGCCGTCCGAGGAGGCCGCCGAGCGCGGCGTCACCGAGGTCTGGACGGTGCAGCACGCGAAGTCGGACGACCGGCTCGAGGTCGAGCTGTTCACCGTGCACCACGACTCCGCGCACGACCTGGGCATCGACCCGGGCCTGGTGAAGGACGGCGTGGAGGCGCACCTGCAGGAGCTGCTCGCCGAGCAGATCGCGCTGCTGGGCGACGGGCACACCCTGGTGCGTCGCGAGTATCCGACGGCGATCGGCCCGGTGGACATCCTCGCGCGCGACGGCTCGGGTGCTGTGGTGGCCGTGGAGATCAAGCGCCGCGGCGACATCGACGGCGTCGAGCAGCTCACGCGGTACCTGGAGCTCCTGAACCGCGACCCGCTGCTGGCGCCGGTCCGCGGCGTGTACGCCGCCCAGGAAATCAAGCCCCAGGCCCGCGTCCTGGCTCACGACAGAGGCATCACGACGCTGCTCCTGGACTACGACCTGATGCGCGGCGCGGACGACCCGTCCACCCGCCTCTTCTGACGCGACCGCGAAGTAGAGCGTGTGTCGCGGACACACGCTCTACTTCGGCGTCTCAGGGCACGCGAGGTAGAGCGTGTGTCGGACAGGCGCTCTACTTCGCGGTGACCGACCACTTGGCGTCCGGGGCCTCCCGGATCACCGCGTAGCCGGCCGCGGGTACCACGAGCCCGGCATCCGTCGGGGCGTCCGTGACGAGGTCGTGTCCCTGCCCGACGACCCGGACCGGCCGGTCGCCGTGGTTCAGCAGGAAGAGGTACGTGGCCGCCGCGCCGCGCCGCCGGATCGCCTCGAGCCCCGTACCCACCGCCTCGGGGACCACCGGCTCCACGCCGTGCTCCGCGAGCAGCCCCGCGACGAAGGCGTCCCACGACTCCTGGACCATCCGTGTCGAGACGTACGTGGCGCTGCCGTCGCCGACCGGGTGGCGGGTCACGGCGGGCAGGCCCGCGAGCGGACCCTGCGTGTAGGTGGCGAGGACCTCCGCCCGGGGCGGGTCCAGCCGCTCGGTCCACTGGTCGACCGTCGACCCGTCGCTGAGCTGAAGGGTCTCTGCCGGGTCGAGCGGGCGGTGCTCGGTGACCCGGACCCCCAGGAGGTCCCGCAGCCGGCCCGGATAGCCGCCCGAGACCACTCGCTGGTGCTCGTCCGCGATCCCGCTGAACCGTCCGACGACGAGGTGTCCGCCCGCCTCGACGTACCGGGTGAGCCAGTCGACGGTGGCGGTGTCCATCGCCATGAGGGTCGGGACGAACAGCACCCGGTAGCGGGCGGCGTCGGCGCCGGGACGCACGAAGTCGACGGCGACCCCGGCCCGCCACAGGGCGCGGTGCGTCGCACGGACCTCCGTCGTGTAGTCGAGGTCGTCGTTCGGCAGGTGCGGCGTCTGGAGCGACCACCGGCCGTTCGCGTCCCACAGGACGGCGACATCGGCCTCGACCACCGGTCCGTCCTCCGGCGGCTCTGCGATCTCCTGGAGGCGGCCGAGGAGCGAACCGAGCTCGACGACGCCCTCGAACGTCCGGCTCTCCGGGCCGACGTGCGGCACCATCGCGCTGTGCCACGTCTCGGAACCGCCGGCCGAGGCGCGCCACTGGAAGAACAGCGCACCCTGGGAACCCCTCGCGACGTAGCCGAGGGAGTTGCGCAGCATCCGGTCGGGGTCCTTGAAGGCCTGCCGGGCGCCGTCCCGGATGCCCGATGCGCTCTGCTCCATGAGCAGCCAGGGGCCGCCGCCCCACGAACGGGTGAGGTCGGCGCCGTACGCGACGTGGGCCTCGCCGTCCGGGCCCGGCGTGTCGAGATAGTGGTCGACGGAGGCGAGGTCCAGCTCTTCGCTCCAGTCCCACTGGTTGAGGTGGTCCCAGGTGGGCAGCATGAAGTTCGTGGTGACCGAGACGGTCGAGCCGGCCGTGCGGATCTCGTCCCGCTGCTCGACGCAGGCCGCGAGCATCTCGTCGGAGCAGAACCGCTTGAAGTCCACCGCGTGGGCGGGGTTGGCCAGGTACTGCGTCGTGCGCGGCGGCAGGATCTCGTCCCAGTCGTCGTACCGCTGGGACCAGAACGCCGTGTACCAGGCGTCGTTCAGCGCATCGAGCGACGCGTACCGGTTCTGGAGCCAGCGGCGGAAGGCCGCCGCCGCGTGCGGGCCGTGGTCGACCGTGCCGTACTCGTTGTGCACGTGCCAGCCGCGCAGGCGCGGGTGCGCGCCGTAGCGCTCGGCGAGGAACCGCGCGACGCGCCGCGCGGCCTGGCGGTAGGCGGGGGCGCTGATCGCGTACGTGTCCCGGGAGCCGTGGGACACGTAGGTCCCGTCCGCCCGGACGGGCAGCGCGTCCGGGTGCGCGCGGGTGAACCACGGCGGCGGGGACGCGGTCGGGGTCGCGAGGAAGAACCCGATCTCGTTCTCGTCGAGGAGGGCCACGACGTCGTCCAGCCAGCCCGGCTCGAACTGGCCTTCACGGGGCTCGATCGCGGCCCACGAGAACACCCCTATCGTGACCGTGTTCACGCCTGCCCGGCGCATGAGCGCCATGTCCTCGGCCCAGACCTCGCGCGGCCACTGCTCAGGGTTGTAGTCGCCGCCGAAGAGCAGGCGGTCGGGTACGAAGGGAGCCGTCATCGGTCGTCCTCGGGTCGGTGGAGCAGGGGTCGTGGAGCAGGGGTCGGTGGGTAGCGGCCGGCGGGGCCGGTCAGCGGCCGGTCTCCCCGGCCCAGTGGGCCGGGTCGGGCAGGGCGGCGTCGAGCTCGGGCCAGACGTCGTCCGGCACCTCGAGGTCGGCCCACGCGGTGACCTGGGCGAGCTGAGCGGTGCTCGTCACGCCGACGATCGTCCCCGCGACGCGCGGGTCGCGGTCGCCGGCCCGGAGCGCGAGGGCGCCGACGGGGACGCCGGCCGCACGCGCGATGCCGCGAATCCTCAGGACCGCGTCCCGCTGTACGTCGTCGACGTCGCGGTAGTGGTAGTGCCGCACGGGCCCGTCGTCGTCGGCGAGAGCACCGCCACCGAACGGGGCGGCGTTGAGGACACCCACGCCGCGTTCGGCGCAGTCGTCCAGCAGCGTCTCCGCCGACCGGTCCAGGAGCGTGAGGCGGTTGTGCGTCACGACCGCCTCGAACTCGCCGGTGCGCACGTACTGCCGCAGCAGCCCGATCGGCCCGCCGGCCACCCCGAGGTGCTCGATCACGCCCGCCTCGCGGAGCTCCAGCAGGGCGCGGACCGGGCCGTCGGGTGCGACGGCGTCGGCGAACGTCATGCGCTCCGGGTCGTGGAAGTGCACCAGCGGCAGCCGGTCGAGGCCAAGGCGCCGCTGGGACTCGGCGACGGACGCGCGCACGCGGTCGCCCGAGAAGTCCCCGGATCCGGGCAGCGGATCCACCTTGGTGAACACCTGGACCGGACCGCCGAGCCCGTCGAGAGCCGACCCGATGTACGCCTCGGCGTCGCCGTACTCGTTGCTCGTGTCCCACGTGCGCCATCCGGCGGTCGCCGCGGCGTGCAGCAGGGCGTTCGCCCCGGCGGCGTCGAGCCGGCGTCCGATACCGGACGTCCCGAGTACCACCGAGGGCACGAGCAGCCCGGTCCTGCCGAGCGCCTGGTGAGGAAGGGTCGCGGTCATCCGTCAGCCGGCCCGGACTGCCGAGAAGGTGGCACCGGCCAGGACGGGCATACGCATCATTCACATCTTCCTTGACGTGGGGTGGGCGCCCGCGCGGTAGGCGAAGCGCTTCGATGAACTGGTGGCATCATCGCCAGGCGAAAAGCTGCCTGTCAACCCTGGCAGGATGTCCGCATGACTGATTCCGGTGCGCTGGTGGTGCGCGGACGCCTGGTGCAGCCCTCCTCGGTGGTGGACGACGGCGTCGTCGTCGCCTCCGGCGGTCGCGTCACGTTCGCCGGCTCGGTGTCCGACGCCCTGGCGACCGGGTACGGCCCTGCCGTCGAGACCGTGCTGCCCGCCCCCGGGACGTACCTGCTGCCCGGGCTCGTGGACCTGCACAACCACGGCGGGGGCGGCGTCTCGTTCCCGGACGTGACCTCTGCCTCCGAGGCGCTGGCGGGCGTCCTGGAACACCGGCGCCACGGGACCACCACCCTGCTCGCGTCGCTCGTGACGGCCCGGCCCGAGGTGCTGGTGGAGCGTGCGGCGGTGCTGGCCGAGCTCGCCGTCGCCGGCGAGATCGAGGGCCTGCATGCGGAGGGGCCGTTCCTGTCGTACCACCGCAGGGGCGCGCACAACCCGGCTGACCTGCAAGAAGGCAGCGTCGACCTGGTCAGGGACCTGGCCACGGCCGCTCGCGGGTACCTGCGCACGATGACCGTCGCACCCGAGGTGCCCGGCGTGACCGGCCCCGGCGGCGTCGCGGAGGCGCTGGTCGAGGCGGGCGTGCTGCCGTCGCTCGGCCACACCGACGGGAGCACCGAGCAGGCCGAGGCGCTGATCGCCCAGGTGACCGCCGCGCTGGCCGCCGCAGGCAGCCCGCTCGGACCCATGACCGCCACGCACCTGTTCAACGGGATGCGGCCGCTGCACCATCGCAAGCCGGGCCCCATCGCGGCCTGCCTGGCGGCCGCCGCCCGCGGCGACATGGTCGTCGAGCTCATCGGCGACGGCGTCCACCTCGACCCTGCGACGGTCCGCTCGGTGTTCGACATGGTGGGAGCGGACCAGGTGGTGCTGGTCACCGACGCGATGGCGGCGGCAGGCGTCGCCGACGGCCGCTACGAGCTGGGCCCCATGTCCGTCGTGGTGCTCGACGGCGTGGCGCGGGTCGCTGTCGAGAACGTGTCAGACACACAGGTCACCGGGGTGACCCCTGCGTCTGACACGTCCGGGGCGGCGGAGGGGCCGATCGCCGGCGGCACCGCGCACCTGATCGACGTCGTGCGGCTCGCCGTGGCCGGCGGCGTCCCCCTGGTCGACGCCGTGCGCTCCGCGACGGCGGTTCCCGCGCGCGTCCTGGGGCTGACCGGCGAGGTCGGCAGCCTGGAGCCCGGCGCCCGCGCCGACGTCCTGCTCACCGACGCGGACCTGCGGCCCCTCCGGGTCCTGCGCCGCGGAGTTGACGCCGATGTCGCCCGACCGTAACCGACCGCTGTTAACGTGCCGGGCATGACGCCTGTGTTCCAGCCCGGCCAGACAGTGGTGCGCCGCGAGATCATGCGCGGCGAACCGTGGATCGCGATGCCACAGGTGTGCGTCCAGGACGACGGCGACCTGCTCGTCACCTACACCCCTGGCGGCACCCCGATGGTGTATCCCGAGACCGGCGCGTTCCCGGTGGGGGAGCACCCCTGGAAGCTCGCCGGCAGCACGAGCTGGCGCGGTCACGGCCGGCTCGAGCTGCACTGGACGGGGGTCGAGCACTCCATCTTCCTGTTCTGGGACGGACCCCAGCGCGCCTTCCAGGGCTGGTACTTCAACCTCGAGGACGCGCCCCGGCGCACCCCCATCGGCTTCGACACGCTCGACCACGAGCTCGACGTCTGGTGGGCCGCCGACGCCGAGACCTACGAGTTCAAGGACGTCGCCGAGTTCGAGGAGACCGGGCCCGCGCGCTACCCCGGCCGCATGGAGCAGATCCGCGCCGAGGGCGACCGGATCGCCCGCCTGCTCGACGCCGGCGAGCTCTGGTGGGACAAGACCTGGGCCGACTGGACGCCCGACCCGTCGTGGCAGCCCCGCACCATGCCGGCGGGCTGGGCGACGGTGCCGTTCGAGGCGCGCTGAACCGCGACTCGCCGGAGCCGGCTCCGATCCGAGGTTCGCCGGGGTAATACCGGTGGCACGGGCGATGCCGCGCGCTACGGTCGGACCGTGCCCTCTTCGCTGCCCGTCCCCAGACCCGCCGAACCTGGTCCCGCCACCCCCGAGTGGCCACTGGTCGCCGACCGCTTCCGGCTCCGCCCGGTGGCCCCCGCCGACGCCGAGGCGTTCCTCCGCTGGCGCTCGCGTGCCGAGGTGGTGCGGTTCATGTACCAGCCGCCGTGGGACCTGCCAACTGCCCAGGCGAAGCTCAGCACCTGGTCGACGGCGCCGTTCGAGGAGGTCGGCGACGTGCTGGTGCTGGCTATCGAGGTCGACGGCGACGTCGTCGGCGAGACGATGATCAAGTGGGCGGCCGGCGCGCGGCAGGCCGAGCTCGGCTATGCACTGCACCCCGACGTCGCCGGGCGGGGTCTCGCGACGGAGGCCGCTCGTGCCACCCTCGAGCTGGCCTTCACCACGTACGGCTTCCACCGCGTGTACGCGCGGATCGACGAGGAGAACGCCGCGTCCGTCCGCGTGGCCGAGCGGCTCGGCATGCGCCGCGAGGCCCATCTCCTGGAGAACGACCAGCGCGACGGGGTCTGGTCCAACGAGGTGGTCTACGCGCTCCTCGACCGCGAGCACGCGAGGCTCGCGTAGTCCGTCGACGGCCCGCGGACGGCCCGTCGGCGGGCACCGTCGATCTTCCTGACTTTCGCCGAGCGGGTAGCGCACGACCCCGTCGGCCGGGTACCGTCCATCGAAGCGCTTCGACATCGCCGGCAGCGCATCGCCCTACCGTGCCTCAGCGGCACACCCGGCCGCACCGCCGCGGCACCCTAAGGAGGAACCCATGGACGTGCCCCCCTTCCGCGATCCCGCGCTGCCCCTCTCCGTGCGCGCCCGCGACCTGCTCGCCGCCCTGACCCCGGAAGAGCGCCTGGCGATGCTGCACCAGCATCAGCCGGTCATCGACCGCCTGGGCCTCGGCGAGTTCCACACCGGGTGCGAGGCCCTGCACGGCGTGGCCTGGCTCGGCCGCGCGACGGTCTTCCCGCAGCCGGTCGGCCTGGCCGCGACCTGGGATCCCGAGCTCGTCCGCCGGGTCGGCGAGATCGTCTCCACCGAGGTGCGTGCCAAGCACGTCAAGGACCCGTCGGTGAGTCTGAACGTCTGGGCGCCGGTCGTGAACACGCTCCGGCACCCCGCCTGGGGCCGCAACGAGGAGGGGTACTCCGAGGACCCGCACCTCACCGCGCATCTCGCCACCGCCTACTGCCGGGGCCTGCGCGGGGATCACGAACGGGTGTGGAAGACCACGCCGACCCTCAAGCACTTCCTCGCCTACAACAACGAGACCGACCGGTCCTCGACGAGCTCGAACCTCTCCCCGGTCACCCTGCACGAGGAAGAGCTCCCCGCCTTCCGCGAGCCGATCGAGCAGGGTGTCGCCGCGGGCGTCATGCCGTCGTACAACCAGGTCAACGGCACCCCGGCGCACCTGCAGACCGAGCTCTTCGCCGAGCTGCGGTCCTGGACCGACGACTCGGTCGCCCTCGTCTCCGACGCCGCCGCCCCGATGTTCGTGGTCAAGGTGCAGCGCGCCGCCGCGGACCGCGCCTCCGGCAACGCCGCGCTGGTCCGCGCGGGCGTCGACTCGTTCACCGACGACGACGCCGACTCCGCGCCCACCATCGCGCGCCTCCAGGAGGCCATCGACCGCGGGCTGCTCACCATGGACGAGGTCGACCGCTCCGTCCTGCGCATGCTCGAGCTCCGCCTGCGCAGCGGCGAGCTCGACGGTGACGCCGACCCGTACTCGGACATCACGGCGGACGACATCGACCTGCCCGAGCACCGCGCGCTGGCGCGGGAGGCGACAGCCCGCTCCGTCGTCGTGCTGCGCAACTCCGACGGGCTGCTGCCGCTGCCGGCGGCGGGCTCGGTCGCCGTCGTCGGACCGCTTGCCGAGGCGGTGCTCACCGACTGGTACTCGGGCACCCCGCCCTACGCGGTCACTCCGGCGGACGGCCTGCGCGCCGCGCTCGGCGCGGACCGCGTGGTGGTGGCCGACGGCGCCGACGTGGTCGCCCTGCGTGCGGCGAACGGGCGGTACGTCTCCGTCTCGGCGGACGGCGCGACCGTCGTCGCCGACGCGGCAGAGGCCGGTCCCGGTACTCGCCTGGCCGTGACCGACTGGGGCGGGGGAGTGCTCACGCTGCGCTCGGGCGGGTCCGGACGGCTGCTCACCGGCAACGCCTACCCGATGCGAGCGGACGCCGAGCGGGTAGGGGGCTGGGAGGTCCAGGAGAGCTTCCGCAAGCATGTGCACGACGACGGCTCGTGGTCCCTGCTCCACCTCGGGTCCGGACGCTGGGTGCGTGTGCAGCGCGACACCGGCCTGGTGTGCGCCGAAGGGCACACCCTCGCCGACGCCGAGCGGTTCACGGCGCGCGTGCTCGAGTCCGGCGCCGCCCTGGTGGCCGAGGCGGCGGCTTCGTGCGACGCCGTCGTCGTCGCGGTCGGGAACGACCCGCACCTGAACGGCCGTGAGACGCAGGACCGGCCCGACCTGTGGCTGCCCGAGGCGGCGGTGGAGACGTGGCGTGCGGCCGTCGAGGCCAACCCGCGCGCCGTGCTGACCATCGTGTCGAGCTACCCGTACGTGCTCGGTCCCGGCGTCGAGGACGCTCCCACCGTGGTGTGGAGCAGCCACGGCGGGCAGGAGCTCGGGCACGGTCTGGCCGACGTGCTGACCGGCGCCGTCGAGCCGTCCGGGCGGCTCGCCCAGACCTGGCCGGCCCGTCCGGAGCAGGCGGGCGACCTCTTCGACTACGACACCCGCCGCCAGCAGGCCACCTACCGGCACCTGCCGGCGGGCGAGGCGGGCGCGCCTGCCTTCGCCTTCGGCCACGGCCTGACCTACTCGTCGGTGTCCTACGAGGGACTGTCGCTCTCCGCGGCCGACATCGCCGCCCCCGCGCCGACCCGCGACCACCCGCCGCTGACGCCGCGTGACCCGGCCGGCCAGGGCGTCGTGACGGCCACCGTCACGGTGCGCAACACCGGTGAGCGGCCTGCCGAGGAGCTCGTGCAGGTGTACTCGCTCGGAGCCTCCGGCACCGACTCGCCGGTGCGGCTGCTGCTCGGCTACCGTCGCGTACGGCTCGAACCGGGCGAGACGGCGTCGGTGGCCGTGCCCTTCGACGTCGCGCGGCTCGCGCTGTGGCACGGGGCGACGGCGCCGTCCGACGGCGCGCCAGGCCTGCTCGACGGCGACCTCAGGGTCCCGGCCGCTACCTACGCCGTCGCGGCCGGAGCGTCCAGCGTGGACCTGCCGGTGCACGACGAGCTGACCGTCACCGGTCCGACCGGGTGAGAATCACAGCATGAGGACGCAGCCATGAGGGTCGACCCCGACAGCCGCAGCGTGCAGGGGCTGACGACGTTCCTGCACTTCGTCGCGCTCAACGTGCTGTACATCGTGGCCTGCGTACCGGTGGTGACGGCAGGGGCGGCGACCGCAGCGCTCTACGAGGTGGCGCTGCGGTACGCCGACGAGGAGCGGGGCTACCTGATCACGGGGTTCCTCACCGCCCTGCGCCGCAACCTGTGGCGGGGCAGCGCGATCGGGCTCCTGTTCGGCGTGCCGATCGTGATGGTCGGCTTCGCCGCGACCTTCTGGCTCGCGCTCGGCAGCGCCCTCGGGACAGTCGTCGGCACCGTGGCGGTGCTGTTCATCGCCTATCTGGTGGCCGCGCTGCTGTACGGCCTGGTGCTGGTCGCCCGGTATGCGGACCCGCTGGGCCGGATGGTGCGCAACGCGCTGCTGCTGCCGCTCGCCGAGCCGCTGCGCACGCTCGCCCTGCTGCTGCGGCCGGCCGTCACGGTGAGCCTGATGTACGTGTACCCGCCGTCCGTGGTGCTCGTGGCGACCATCGGTCTCTCGTTGGGTGCCTACGTGGACGCGTTCGTGCTGCACAGCGTCTTCCGGCGGCGCGGCGGCGATCCGACGGCGCTCGACCCGGTGGACCCGCACTCCGGCGAGTAGGTCGTTCCCCGCCGTCCCCATCCCTCGCCGCACACTCTCAGGAGAGCGCATGTACGGACCCACGACGCAGTCTCCGCTTGCCGCCGAGCCGGTGGCGGACGTCGTCACCGTGGACTTCTCGGACGTCAGAGGCGCCCCCACCTACCGCGCCTCGGGCATGATCTACGGGATGACCCCCGACGGCTCGCAGCCGCCCGACCACTTCTTCACCGACATCAAGTGGCATCTCATGCGAGCCGGGGGCGCACAGGTCAACGGTGGCGGCTACGCCACCAGCGTCGCCGACTACCGGACCCGCTGGGACGCCACCCTCGCCCTGTACGAGCGCACCGTCGCCCTCGGCGGCACGTTCGTCATCCTGCCGCACGACCTGTGGGGCGCCGACGGCACCACCAGCCAGGGCTATCCCGGCGACGACGGCGACTGGACGTTGTTTGACGCCTTCGTCGACCAGCTCGTCTCCGACGTCAAGGCCAACGACATGACGGTGCAGTGGGACCTGTGGAACGAGCCGGACCTCGGCGGCGGCTTCTGGGACCGGCCCCAGAGCCAGTACCTGGAGATGTGGTCGCGGTTCCACGCAGCGGTGCGAGCCCACTTCCCGGGGCAGCTCATCGTCGGCCCCAGCATCGCCGCCCAGCCCGACGCCGCCAACTCCTGGTGGACCACCTACCTGAACCACGTCAAGGCCGACGACGTCGTCCCCGACATCTACAGCTGGCATGCCATCCCGTACGACCCCGTCGAGTCCGCCGCCAGCGTCAGCTCGACCCTCGCCGCCGCGGGTCTGACCAAAACCCGTCCGTACCAGATCAACGAGTACGCCGGGCGCGAGCAGCAGCACCCCGGTGGTGGCGCCTGGTTCATCAGCCGCCTGGAGCGGGCCGGCGCCGACGGTCTGCGCGCCAACTGGGGATGGGGCCCTGACCTGCACGACCACGCGGCCAAGCTGCTCACGAAGGACGGCTCCGGTCAGTACCTGCCGCTCGGCGAGTGGTTCGTCTACCGCTACTACGGTTCGCAGACCGGAGACATCGTGCACCTCACGCCGGGCACGGGCACCGACGGGGTCGCGACGAAGGACGGCGCCGCGCGCAACGCGAAGATCCTGCTGGGCAGCGACGGCACCAGCGGGAACGTCACCGTCAGCCTCGACCGCATGGACACGACATCGGTGGTGGAGGACGGCCGGGTGCGCGCGATCGTGGAACGCATGCCGTACGACGGCGGCGGCCCGGTGGCGGGTCCCGTGACGGTCTCCGACCAGGTCCTGACGGTCGACGGCGGCTCGGCCTCGGTGCGCGTGCCGTGGACGGATGCCATGGACGGCTACGCCGTCACGCTGCTGCCACCGAGCAGCGACACCGTCTCCGCCGTCGCCGCGGTGCAGCACGGCGGGTAGTGACCGGGCACGCGCAAGGCCCAGGCGATCGATCGCCTGGGCCTCACGCGTGCTCCCGGTCCGGGTTCAGCCGAACTCGTTGGCGACCGCTTCGCGGGCCTCGTTCTGCGCCTTGGCGTTGGCCAGGTCGACCTCGAGCACCTCCTCGTAGCCCAGGCCGTTCGCAGTCTCCTGCAGCTCGGCGAGCAGGGCGTCGAACTCGGCGTCGTCCTTGGCGAAGGCCATCTTCCAGGAGTGCTCCACGATCGTGGCCTTGACCTGGTTGCGCAGGGTCTCGATCTCGGAGCTGTCCGTCGGGATGGTGAAGCCCGCGCCCGGTGCCACGACCATCTGGTCGTTCTCCAGCAGGTACTCCACGGTGGTCGTCGCGTCGCCCATGCGGGCGCTCCAGTCCTCGGTCAGCGGGTTGACGGCGGTCTCCTGGTAGCTCGGCCAGCCCTTGTAGTTGTACGGCCGGTCCGTGTCCGGGTTCACGTCGTTGAACGCGAGGGTCGACGCGTTGAGCGTCGAGCCGCCGTCCTTGAAGTCACCGCCACCCCACTCGGCCGGCACGTCCGCCCCGCCCCCGAGGTGAGCCTTGCGGCCGAATTCGGTCAGGACGGGTTCGCCGTCCTTGGTCTCCCACGTGAGGCCCTCCGGGCCCGTGAAGGTGGTCGCCGCGCCCTCCGGCGAGTAGAGCCAGTCGATGAAAGCGGCGACGCGAGCCGGGTCCTCGGCCTTCGAGCCGATGCTGTAGGTCAGCCCCAGCCCGCCACCGTAGGGCGAGGCGCCGGCCGCGTGGATCTCCTCGTCCGTGATCGGCACGAGCATGAAGCCCTTGCCGTCGGCCACGTTCTGGTCGGTGTTGTACGCCGACTGACCCAGCCACGGCCACCAGGACAACAGGATCTGACCGGCCTGGTACTTGGTGAACATCGTGTCGTAGTTCTGCGTGGTCGACTCCGGGTCGACGAGGCCCATCTGGTTCGCCTCGAAGAAGAACTTCAGGCCGCGCACGTAGGCTCCGTCGGAGTCGAGGGCGCCCTGGTAGTCGGACCCGTCCGCCTTGGCCAGGGCGAAACCCACCTCCTCGTACCCGTAGACGTGCGCCCCCGGCTGCTTCCCGACCATCATCGTGTTGCCGTCCCAGTCCTTGAACAGCGACAGGGCGTACGTCGGCTTGCCGTTGTCGGCCTTGGGGTGGGCGTCCTGCATCTCCTTGAGCACCGGC
>NZ_JBHXBG010000020.1:0-46239 GCF_042726755.1 Promicromonospora sp. NPDC060271
CCGATATCGACGCGGAAGGAGGTGCCATGACCGGTCAGGACTGGATGGAGAAGGACTTCTACGCCGTGCTGGGCGTACCGAAGGACGCCGACGACGCGGCCATCAAGAAGGCCTACCGCAAGCTGGCGCGCCAGCACCACCCGGACCAGAACCAGGGCAACGCGGCCGCGGAGAGCAGGTTCAAGGAGATCGGCGAGGCCTACGCGGTCCTGTCCGACCCGGAACAGCGCCGGCAGTACGACGCGGTGCGCGCGATGGCCGGCGGTGCTCGGTTCTCCGCCGGACCCGGCGGTGCCGGGGCGGGTGGCTTCGAAGACATCATGGGCGCCATGTTCGGCGGTTCCGCCGGCCGAGGCGGGCCGCGGGTGCGCTATTCGCAGGGCGGCGGCGCCGCCCCGGGCTTCGAGGACATCCTCGGTTCGATGTTCGGCGGCGGAGGCCGGTCAGCCTACGGTTCGGCGGGACCGACGGGGTTCGGCGCGCCCACGAAGGGGGCCGACGTCACCGCGCAGGTCACGCTGCCGTTCCGTGCGGCAGTGGAGGGCACCACCGCCGAGCTGGACGTCAACGGCCGCACCATCACCGCCCGGATCCCGGCGGGGATCAACGACGGCAAGAAGATCCGGCTGCGCGGCAAGGGCAAGCCGGGCGTCGCCGGTGGCCCGGCGGGTGACCTCGTGGTCACGGTGCACGTGGCGTCCCATCCCGTCTGGACGCTGGACGGGCTTGACCTGCGGATGACCGTGCCCGTCACGTTCGCCGAGGCCGCACTCGGGACCACGCTGGAGGTGCCGACCCTCGACGGTTCGACCGTGCGGCTGAAGGTGCCTGCGGGGACCCCGTCGGGACGGTCGATGCGCGTCAAGGGGCGCGGCGTGCACACGGCGACCGCGAACGGCGACCTGCTCGTCAGCGTCCAGGTGGTCGTGCCGCAGAAGCTCAGCAAGAAGGCCAAGCAGGCGATCGAGACGTTCGCCGCGGAGAGCGACGGCGAGGACGTGCGCGCCGGACTGGCCGAGCGGGCGGTGGAATGACCTCCGGCGCGGTGGGGCATGGTCCCCACCGCGCCGCGGTCGGTTAACCTGCCCGCACGCAGTTCCGAGCGAACGAGACAGGGAGGGGCACATGGTCGACGACGACGCACCCGTGCTCACCGTCTCCAAGGCGGCGGAGCTGGCGGGTATGCACCCGCAGACGCTGCGCCAGTACGACCGGCTCGGCCTGGTGGTACCCCGGCGTACCCGTGGTCGTGGCCGCCGTTACTCGCGCCGGGACGTGGCCCGGCTCCTGCAGGTACAGCGGCTCGCGCAGGTCGAGGGCATCAACCTCGCCGGGATCAAGCGCATCCTCGCCCTCGAGGCGCACGTGTCGGTCCTGGAGGAACGCCTCGGTGACCTGCTGATGCGGGTTCAGGAGGAGGGGCGCGTGTTCGCCGCGGGACCTGCCGCCGGCGACGTCGTCGTCGTGCAGCGCGGCCAGCGGGTCCGGAGCACGGCGATGCGCGTCGACCTCGAGCACCGCGGCGTCGGCGGTGGAGCAGTGGTGCTCTGGCGGCCGTCGCCCCGGCGCGAGGACTGAGCACCCCTACCGCCGACCATTTCGGTAACGCAATTCTTTCGTTAATCGAGAATGCGCCGATAAAGGTAGGTAAGGCATTCCTTGCTCTACGCGTTCTGCATTTCAGGAATATGCTCGGGCTAATCCGGATGTTCACGCGCGGGTCAATGAGGAGTGAGTCATGAGCACGCTGATGGAAATGCCCGAGGTCGCCGAGTGCTCGATCGAGGGCTGCGGCTACAACCACGACCACGGCTGCCACGCCGGCGCCGTCACCATCGCAGGTCACGAAGGTGACGCCTCCTGTGCGACGTTCATCCCGCTGAGCACGAAGGGCGGTCTCGACAAGGTCATCGCGCACGTCGGTGCCTGCCAGCGCGGCGAGTGCGTGCACAACGACCACCTCGAGTGCAGCGCCTCGTCGATCCGCGTGGGTGCAGGGCCCGAGCAGCCGGGGCACGCCGACTGCCTCACGTTCCAGGAGCGCTGACCGGCTCTGCGGAAAGCGACAGAGCGCCCGCTCGACGGTGAGCGGGCGCTCTGGCTTTTCGTTCGACGTCTGCGGTTCGACGTCTGCGGCTCAGCGAGCCAGGTGGTCCAGGAGGAGCAGCGCGTCGTCGTGCGTCCCCGGCAGGCGTTCGACCCAGACCCGGGTCGGCCTGCGCACCTCGGTGGTGAGGCCGAGCACCTCGGCATTGCGCTCCACGACGCGGCGCAGCGACTGACCGAGTTCCGCGGTACTGGGACCGCGCTCGCACAGCACCACGAAGGTGCCGTCGCCGACGGCGGCCATCGGGTGGCCCTCACCGAAGACCTGATGGAGGGTGCGGCCGATCGCCGCCGAGCGCGCGAGCCGCTGCCACGTGTCGAGGCTGTCGAGGCCGACGTCGAGCACCAGCAGGCAGTGGGTGGTTCCGGCGGTGGAGCCGATGCGCTGCGCGGTGCCGTAGGTCTCGCGCAGGCGCTCGCCCAGGTACTCGCCGGTCGGCAGGCCTGTCGACGGGTCGTGCGTGGCTATCTGATAGGGCACCCGTTCGCGCTCTCCCACCCAGCCGATCGCCGCGGCGCGCAGCGCGCCGACGTCGGTGGGGCGGCCGAACGCGGCGTACAGGCAGGCGACGTCGTCCAGCGCCTCGGTGATCCCGGCGCCGACGGCGGCCCGCGCGGCACCAAGACGCTCCGCGGGCGCGATCACCCCGCGGCCCTCGGCCAATGCCTCTGCCAGCGCTTCGGCGGCGGGATGCTCCCAGTCGTTCGGCCGGATCCAGACCGACGCAAGACTCGTAGCGCGCCACCGCTCACGCAGGTCATGTACACGCACCCGCGCCTCCTGCTGTGACTCACTCATGATGAAAGGACCCTCACGGGGATACATCATGACGCACCTTCGGCCGTGGTGTACCGCACTTCACCCGAACCTGATGCCAGAAATGTTTTTTCCACCCCCAAAACCCCGACGGGGCTCTATAGTCTTGGACAGGACACAGCCGAGAGTCTGGGTAGACGTGAAGCAAGCCGAGAGCAGCACGGGGGGAACCCCGAGTGACGCGGAACTGATCCTGCAGGTCAGGTCGGGTGACCGCGAAGCCTTTGGCGTGCTCTACGAGCGTCACGCGGCTGCCGCGCGCGCGCTCGCGCGGCAGTACGTCTCGCCCGCTGACGCCGACGACGTCGTCGCGGACGCCTTCAGCAAGCTCTTCGAGATGCTGCGTCGCGGCGCAGGCCCCGACGCAGGGTTCCGTCCCTACCTGTACACGGTGGTCCGCCACCGGTCGTTCGACGTGTCCCGCGGCGCCGCACGTACGCGCCCGAGCACCGACGACGAGATCGAGTCGGTGGTCGGCCGGGTCGCGTCCGACGAGGACCCGGCGCTCGCCGGCTTCGAGCGCAGCGTCGTCTCCAAGGCCTACTTCGACCTTCCCGAGCGCTGGCGCGAGGTGCTCTGGTACGTCCTGGTCGACGACCTGAAGCCCGCGCAGGTGGCGCCGGTGCTGGGGCTCAGCCCCAACGGTGTGTCCGCTCTGCTCTACCGGGCCAAGGAAGCGCTGCGTGCCGGCTACCTGCAGCAGCACCTGACGCATGCCCCTTCGGACACGTGCCGCTCCGTGAACCCGCTGCTCGGCGGGTACGTGCGGGACAGCCTGTCCAAGCGGGAGACCACGAAGATCGCCGACCACCTGGCGACCTGCGGCACCTGCAGCGCCCTGGTGCTCGAGCTGCACGACGTCGCCCACGGCATGAAGACGGTCATCGCTCCGCTGGTGCTCGGCGCGGGCGGGCTGGCTCTCGTCGGCGCCGGCGCGCCGATCGGTGGGATCTTCGTCGCGGCCAAGGCCGGTGCGGGGGCGGGTGCGGCTGCCGGAACCGCGCCCGCGGCGACGGCGACCGTCGGTGCGGCCTCGACCGGCACGTTCTCGGGTGCGGTGTCGTCGGCGGTCTCCGCCACCGCCAGTGCGTTCGCCGCCGCGACGGGCGGCAGCGTGGCGGCCGGCGCGATCGCGGTCGCGGCCGTCGGCGTGGTCGCGGCGCTGCAGATCGCGGGACCCAGCGACCCGGAGCCGGTGGCCAACGACAAGGTGATCAGCACCGAGGACGGCCGCGGGCTCCCCGGCGCCGAGGAGATCAACGGCAAGCCGGTGTCGCCGTCCGACACCGATGTCGAGCCGGACCCGGCCACGCAGGCAGTTCTCCGCGTCGACTACACCGACGCCTCGAACCCGCTGGCTCCGCGCGAGCACCAGATCCTCGGGTTCACCATCACGAACGCGGGCGAGGTCGCCGCGACAGGTACGCAGCTCGAGCTCACGCTTCCCCCCGGTCTGACCATGACGCCGGACGAGGGGCCGTTCGGCACGGGTGTGGGCGGACGGCTGGTCCGCGACACCGCCGAGCCGACCGCAGGCGCCGACGACGGCGGGACCGCGACGCCCGACGCCGGCGCGGGCGAGAACAGCGCCGACGGCACGGAGCCCGAGAGCGTCCCCGACGGCGAGACGCAGGCCGAGCCGAGCGCGTCGCCCAGCGCGCCTGCCACGGTGGGACCGCTCCCGAACAGCGGCCCGATCGCCTGCAACCCGACCGAGCAGGCGAACGTGCTGCTCTGCTCGCTCGGTGAGGTCGCACCGGGACAGGCGCACCGCGTCGAGGTGCCCGTCCGGGCCAACGCCGGTGGTGACTATCCCATCGGTGCCGAGGTGTGGGCCGACGGTCTCGACCACGTGACCATCGATCTCGCGGACCGCACGGTCGCGTCGTTCGGCCCGGAGCTGTCCGCGTCGACCGACAACGTCTCGCTGGGCAGCCCGGGGACCGCCGCGCTGCCGATCCGTGTCAACAGCACCGGCGACCAGACCGTGCCCGGGGACTGGGGCGTCGAGGTGTCGCTGCCCGACGGTGTCAGGCCCGCCGAGGCGCAGCCCGAGCTGTCCTGCACGGCCACGGAGTCGCCGAACGCCTGGTTCTGTGCCCCGCACACGGGTACCGACGCGGCGACGGCGGTCGCCCCAGGTGACGGCCGCGTCGTGGCGCTGAACGTCACGTCCGTCGTCGAGGCATCGTCGGAGGCCACGGAGCTCGGCGTCGCCAACATCCGTCCGGTCGTCACCGGCGGTTACGCGTACTCCACCACCGCGACGGTGACCGTGACGTCGGCCTGGGCGAACGCCGCCGACGGCGTGGGCGCGGTCACTGCCTCCTGCCTCACCGAGGGCGGACACGGCACCGCCGACGCCGTGGTGACCGGCTCGTACACCAACACGACTCAGCGCACGGTGCGGGTGGCCCTCCAGGCGGCCGGTACCAGCGCTTCCACGGGCAAGAGCCTCGCACCCGGGGAGTCCATCGAGCTAACGGCGCACGACGGCCTGCGGCTTCCGGCGGGTCAGGCGGTCTTCGTCCTGGCCGCCGATGTGGACGGCCGGACCTACAAGACGCCTGTGCCGGCGGGTGACCATCAGGGAGTGGACTGCTACACGCCGTCGTGGTCGACCGAGGTGAGCGCACAGACGATCAACACCGGCGGCACCGTGACGGTCGAGGGCAAGGTGACCAACACGTCGGACGAGACCATGACTGTCGACATGGTGGTCACGGTCGATGGCACCGCCCTGAAGTCGGTGTCCCTCCCCGTGACGCCGGGCGGAACTCAGACGCTGACCGTCGACACCGGTAGCGCGGCAGTGCCCGAGGGCGAGGCAGTCTTCCGCCTCGCACGGGAGGGCAAGGACGAGGACGGCGACGCGCCCGCCGAGGCGGTCGTGTCCACGGACAACCCGACGGCGCACTACGACGCCGCGACCATCGCCCCAGCACTGGGTGACAAGCCCGTGATCGCAGGAGCCTGCGAGTTCGACGTCGAGCAGGACCGCTCGGTGCAGAAGTTCGCCTTCACCGCCGACAACACGAAGTCGACACTGCCGGTGCGGTTCCACGCGGGGGACGTGACCAGGACTGTCGAGGCCGGACAGACCCAGGTGATCGAGTACCCGGTCGTCTGGGGCACCGAGACCTCTGAGATCACGGCCGGGGGCAAGGTGCTGGACACGGCGAACGTCTCGTTCGAGTCGTGCGCCGAGCTCGAGTGGCCCAGCGACGCCGTGTCGGTCGGCACCGAGACGCAGTGCTCCGCCGACTCGCAGGTCCAGCTCCTGGCGACCGTGGACAACCGGACCGGCCGCGACTGGATGGGCCTGCTGGTCCGCGAGAGCAGCAACGACATCGGCTCCGACCAGGCGGTGCCCGCCGGGCAGCCCACCACTCTCACGCTGACCCGGCAGACCCCCATCAGTACCGAGGGCTCGGTCACCGTACGGCTCTACCGTCAGCTCGAGGGCGAGACCCACGAGGTGGAGTGGTCGTACGGCGTCCAGGGCGAGAACTGCATCGGCGCCGTCGAGTGCGAACCGACGCAGGGCGCGACGCCGACCGTCTCTGGCGGTGAGTGGCAGTGGCCGTGGCAGGACTACGCCGCCTGCGGCGAGGAGCCGGCGACCGAAGAGCAGACTGCCGAGGAGCCGGCCACCGAGGAACCGGCCACCGAAGAGCAGACCGCCGAAGAGCAGACGGCCGACCGAGCCTGACGCCTGGGCGTCAGACGATGCCGTACAGGCGGTCGCCCGCGTCGCCCAGACCGGGCACGATGTAGGCCTTCTCGTTGAGCCGCTCGTCCACGGCGGCAACGACGACGGTCAGGTTCGCGCGGTCGCCGACGTGCTCCTCGAGAAGCTGGACACCCTCGGGCGCCGCGAGCAGGCAGACCGCCGTCACCTCGCGGGCGCCGCGCTCCAGCACGTAGTCGATGGCGGCGACCAGGGTGCCGCCCGTTGCGAGCATCGGGTCGATCAGGAACACGTGCCGGCCGGTGAGGTCGTCGGGCAGGCGGTTCGCGTACGTGACGGCCTTGAACGTCTCCTCGTCGCGCACGAGGCCGAGGAACCCGACCTCCGCCGTCGGGAGCAGGCGGCTCATGCCGTCGAGCATGCCCAGGCCGGCGCGCAGGATCGGCACCACGAGCGGCGGCGGCGACGCGAGGCGGGTGCCCGTCATGGTCGCGACCGGAGTCCTGACCTCGTGCGGCTCGGTGGCGATGTCCCGCGTGGCCTCGTAGGCCAGGAGCGTGACGAGCTCGTCGACGAGCAGGCGGAAGGTGGGCGAGGTGGTTGTCTCGTCCCGCAGGACGGTCAGCTTGTGGGCTACCAGCGGGTGATCGACGACGTGGAGGCGCATGGGCCCAACGCTACCGGGCAGTTGCCCGCAACGGCCGCGTGGAGGCCCCGAACGTTGCCAGGCCCACACCCGGCGTCGGCCACACCGGGTTGTCAGCCGTGCGGTTCACTAGGGTGAGCCGTGTGGCTGAGACGTCGGAGGGCTTGAGCGCGATGAGCGTCGCCGAGCGCCGCGCGCACTGGGAGAGCTGGATGGGCGCCGCGCTCGACGAGGCGCGCCGTGCCCTCGACACCGGCGACGTACCAGTCGGCGCCCTGGTGCTCGACGAGGCCGGCGGGGTCATCGGCGTCGGGCACAACGAGCGCGAGGCGACAGGAGACCCGACCGCCCATGCCGAGGTCCTCGCGATGCGGGCCGCCGCCGCGGCGCGCGGCGAGTGGCGGCTGTCCGGCTGCACGCTGGTGGTGACGCTCGAACCGTGCCCGATGTGCGCGGGTGCGCTGGTGCAGGCCAGGGTGCGACGTCTGGTGCTCGGCGCGTGGGACCCGAAGGCAGGCGCCACCGGCTCGGTTTGGGACCTCGTGCGCGACCAGCGTGCGCTGCACGAGGTGGAGGTGCTCGGCGGCGTGCGCGAGGGGGAGTGCGGGGCGCTGCTCCGCGAGTTCTTCGAGGCGCGGCGCGGCTGATCCGCCGTCAGACCTGGGGCAGTGCCAGGTGAAGCTGGTCGAGCAGCGTGCGGAGCCGGAGCAGGTACAGCCGTTCGTTCGCGAGGCTGGACAGGTTCGATCCGGCGGACGTGTCCTGGTACTTGATGAGCATGAGCTCGAACTCCGTCAGGTCCCGCCGCCAGTTGTAGCCCTGCACCTGCTCGCGCCAGCGGTGCAGCTGCCCGACGAGCGGGCTGTCGGGCGTCCGGCTCAGCACACCCGAAGCGAGCGCCGTGTCGACGGCGGACAGCGCGAGCCGGGGACTGACCGACAGGGCGCGGTCACCGCCGGTCCGGAGCCCGGCGAGACGGCGCTCGACGATCGCGCGGTTCTGCTGCAGCTCGAAGACCACCGAGGCGACCACCTCCGAGCGGCGTTCCGTCTCGGCGTTCTGCCGCTCCACGACGAGCCCGGTGACACCGGCGAGAAGCGTCAGCGAGTTGACCCAGGGTTCCCACTCGGGTCCGACACCGAGTATCCACAGGATGCCGAGCACAAAGGCGATGCCGAGCAGGGCATACGTGGTCACGGCGACGATCACGCGCCGTCGGCGGGCCCAGCGGCGGCTCGACCACGCCACCAGGGCTCGTCGCCGCAGCAGGCGCAGCCGCGCCCGCATCACTTCCACACGTCGAACGTCGGCAGCTTGACCGGCGCGTTCTCGTCGGGAGCCAGGAGGCGCAGCTCCAGACCGAACGGGTTGTGCCGCTGCGTGTGCCGGTAGTGCTCGCGCTGCACATGGGTGGTGCGCAGGCCCGCGCTGGCGACGAGCTGGTCGATGCGCTCCGTCGTGTACTTGCGTGTCGTGTACAGCCGGATCGTGTCCTGCGGCTTGAGCCGGATCGGCCGGCTGCCCGGGACGTGCATCCGGATCGCCTCCGAGCCGGCGTTCTGCCAGAACACCTTCAGCAGGATGCTCTCGTCCTCGACCGATCCGGTGAACCTGATGTGCTCGAGGTCGATCTTGAGGTCGGTGTTGTAGCGGACGGCGCTCGCGACGAACTCCACGAACCCGCGGGTCTGGCGGTACTCGGCCTCGGTGTCGCGCACCGCGACGTCGGACAGGCTCTCCGTGCTCGCGAACTCGACGAGCATCCGGTCCTGCGGACGGAGCACCTTGGCGAGGCCGTTCAGGAAGTCCTCGTCGCCGTCGAAGTTGGCGACCGTGTTGCCGACCAGCGAGTAGAGGATCGGCTCGTCGTCGACCAGACGGTCGAGGAACTGCTTGAGCTCCTCGAGGTTCCCGTCCAGGGAGAGGTCGATCTGCAGGCCGAGCGAGCGGTCCAGCGGGAAGCGCGCCTCCCGGACGGCGGTGCGGGAGCCGGTCCGGAGCATCTCTGCGCTCATGTCGATCGGGATGTAGAGCATCGACGGGTTGGCCCGCCACATCGTCTCCAGGAACATCCCGTCCTTGGCGCCGGTGCCGACGCCCAGGCTCACGAGGTGTACGCACTCGTCCGTGACGAGCGGCGAGATGGTGCGCCACTGCCTGCGGAACATCTCGGTGCCGACCTTGATGACCATGTAGGTCGGGTCGTTCGAGGCGTTGGACCAGGCGATGGTGGGACCGATACCCCAGTAGGCGTACCCCGACGGGACGCGCTTGCCGTCGCCGGTGCTCGAGTGCCCGTCGTCGAGGTACTGGGCGAGGGTGGCGAGCTTGTCCGACTGGTCCTCGCCGACGAGGGTCACGGACCACGCGAAGTCGTCGCCGGCCAGGGTGCTGTCGATCCTTGATATCGCTGAGTCGCCCACGCGGTCCCCTCGTGCTCCGGTGCGAAGAGATCCCAGGCTAGCGGGATGCGGTCCGGTGCGAAATGGAACACATGGCGGCGCCGCCGGACCGCTCGCGGCATACCCTCGTAAGCGTGTTCCCTCAAGCCCGACCCACCACCTGGCAGCCGGAGCCCGTCGAGGTCGCCCGCACCACGGTGGACGACGCCGTCGACGTGCTCGCCGGCCTGCGGTTCACCGCGCTCACGGGCGCCGGGGTCTCCACCGACTCAGGCATACCCGACTACCGCGGCCCGGACTCCCCGCCTCGAAACCCGATGACCTACCAGCAGTTCGTGGGCGACGAGGAGTTCCGCCGTCACTACTGGGCCCGCAACCACGTGGGCTGGAAGCACGTGAACCGGACGGTGCCGAACGCCGGGCACCGGGCGCTCGTCCGGCTGGAGGAGCGCGAGCTCCTCGCCGGGATCATCACGCAGAACGTGGATCTGCTGCACGAGGACGCGGGCTCGCGCAACGTCATCGACCTGCACGGGCGTTACGACCGGGTGATCTGCCTGTCCTGCGGCAGGGTCATCTCGCGCACGCACCTCGCCGAGCGCCTGGACGCCCTGAACCCGGACTTCCTCGAGTCGGTCGGTGACGTCGCGGACATCGAGATAGCGCCCGACGCCGACGCCGTCATCGAGTCGACCGCCCACTTCCGGCCGGCGCCCTGCGAGTTCTGCGGCGGGGTCCTCAAGCCGGAGATCGTGTACTTCGGCGAGAACGTGCCGCGCGAGCGGGTGGAGCGGGCGTTCGCGATGGTGGACTCGGCCGACGCGCTGCTCGTCGCGGGCTCGTCCCTGACCGTGATGAGCGGGCTCCGGTTCGTGCGGCACGCGGCAGGCGCGGGCAAGCCCGTCGTGATCGTGAACCGCGGCATCACCCGGGGCGACAAGTACGCGACGGTGAAGATCGAGGCGGGCACGAGCGACGTCCTGCAGGAGCTGGCGGCCCGGCTCCCGGACCCCTCACCGAGGTAGAACCGTGGCGGGGTGGTTCTACCTCGGCGGGGTGCGCGGGACGATCAGCGGAGGGCCAGGTCCGTGATGCCGGCGTGGCCCGTGGGCGAGAGGGTGAGCACGCGCTCGCCCGGGCGTAGCCGGACGTCCCCGCGGTAGAGCTCCGCGAGCTGGTCGGCCGCCTCGGAGTCCCCGGCGTCCGCCGCGACGAGCAGGTAGGCGAGCTCGTCGGCGACGGCGTCGAACTCGGCGTCGGACATGTCGGCGCCCGGGAGGCCGGCGTCCTCCACCCAGGCCGACGCGTGTCCGCTGCCGGCGTCGCGGAGGTTCCGTGCACCGAGCTGCGGTCCCCACATGTCCCAGAGCAGCAGCTCGTCGCGATGCCGGTGAGCCACCTCGAGCAGCACGTAGTAGCGGACGAAGTCCTTGCCGTGCAGGTGCGGCACGTCGGGCGTGACGCCGAAGGTGGCCGGGTCGGCGGTCCCGGAGCGGATCGCCAGCCACGACTCGGCAGCCGTCGGGAACGGCGACCCGGGCCCGGTGGGCATGTCGTTGACGTCGAAGTCGAAGTCCTTCTGGTCGAGCTCCGGGTCGAACCGCACCCAGCGGCTGCCGTCCCAGCGCTCACCCACGACGTGGTCGGCGTGCCAGCCCGGCGTGAAGTACGTGGCGAACCCGATCCGGGACCGCGCAGGCACGCCGTGCGTACGCAGCACGCCGACCGCCAGGAGCGTGTGGTCGCGGCAGCAACCGGCCACCTGCTGCGCCTGCGTGCGCGGCCCGTCGAGCGGCGCGCGCATCTCCGCTGCGTCCAGGATCGAGGTCAGCCAGCGGCGGTCGGGATCGGCCTTCTGTGCCTCGGTCAGCTGCGGGCTACCGGCCCGGTAGTGCACGACGGCGGAGCAGACGAACCGGTGCAGCTCCTCCGGGTCGGTGCTCAGCTCGGAGAAATATCCCGCGTGATTTCCGGGGTTTGAGTACGGACTGTGGTCCGAGTAGTCGAAGAGCGTGGGCGCGGGCATCGGTGTCCTCCCTCGGCGGTGTCGGAAGGCTACCGCGCAGACCGCGAGATTTGACAGCCCGTTTCGGCGACCGTTTCGAGGCGCCGCACCGGGGTGTTGGCGACACTGCTCCCGCCTGCACCTTGACGGGCCGATTCACCCGCCCCACACTGTTCTACAACCTTGTAGAAGCCGGAGCGACGACGGTCCGGACCCGGAATGTGAGCGCTCACAACCAGGCCTCGTCGCGGTCGGCACCTTCCGGACGGAGGCAAAGATGCACCAGTTCCGAACACGATCAGCCGGCAGAGCCCGACACCGACAGGTGGCCGTAGCGCTGCTTGTCGCCGCCGGGCTCGCGATCAGCCCCGCCGCGTCGATGGCGGCACCCAGCGCCGTGGCGGCCTACCCCAACCCGGGGACCGTCACCGGGAGCACCGGCGTGCACGACCCCGAGGTCGCCAAGACGCCGTCCGGCGGCTACCTGCTCGCCCACACGGGCGACGGGATCACCCTCAAGACGTCCACCGACCGCACCCGGTGGAACGACGCCGGCGCCGCGTTCCCGAACGGCGTCCCGTGGGCGCACGCGTACACGAACAACAGCAACCACGTCTGGGCGCCGGACATCACCTATGTCAACGGCCGCTACTACCTGTACTACTCGGCCTCGACGTTCGGCTCGAACCGTTCGGCGATCTTCCTCGCCACGAGCACCACTGGTGCGCAGGGTTCGTGGACGAACCAGGGCCTCGTCATCGAGTCACGCACGTCGGACAACTGGAACGCCATCGACCCCAACCTCGTCATCGACCAGTCCGGCCGCTGGTACCTGAGCTTCGGCTCGTTCTGGTCGGGCCTCAAGATGATCAGGCTCGACGCGGCGACGGGCAAGCGGTCCGGGACCGAGTTCCACAGCATCGCCGGCCGCGGCGGCGGCGCCATCGAGGCGCCGACCATCCACTACCGGGGCGGCTACTACTACCTGTTCGTCTCGTTCGACGCCTGCTGCCAGGGCGCCAGCAGCACCTACCGCGTGATGGTGGGCCGCTCGACGTCGGTCACCGGTCCGTACGTCGACCGCGCGGGAACCGCCATGAACTCCGGTGGTGGGACCGAGATCCTGGCGGGCCACGGAAGCGTCCACGGGCCCGGCCACCAAGCGGTGATCGCCGACAACGACGCCGACGCGCTCTTCTACCACTACTACACGGACAGCGGGGCGCCCCGCCTCGGCATCAACCTGCTCGGCTACGACTCCTCAGGCTGGCCGTACGTCTACTGAACCCGTTGAGTGCTGGGTACTTGCGCGTTCTGAGGGCGGAGCGCACAAATACCCAGCACCCAGCGTCGGCGGTCAGGGGCAGGCGCAACTGACGAGATAATTGTTGAACAACCTAGATACTTATGTCGGACGGCGCTAGCCTGGTTGTGCAGCGATATCTGCCCGCTCACGCCGGAGGATGACCGACATGGCCGAACCGACAGTGCAGCAGCCCGTGGGGCACCGGCTCGGCCTGCTGGTCCGCGCGGTGCCCCTGCTCCGGCGCCGGGCGCGGGTGGCGGCGGGCGTCCTGCACCTGCACCTGGACCTCGCCGTCACGGACGACGCCGACGCCGCGGCTGCTCTCGAGCGCATTCTCGGTGTGCTGGGTCCGGGGGACCGGGTCTACGTCGTCGGCCCGCCTGACGTGGCGGAGCCGCGGGTGGATGACCGGCCGTTCACCATCTGGGCCTGACCGTGCCAGGCCTGGGGCGGCTGGTCGAGCGGCACGTCACCGTCGCGCGCACCACCGTCGCTACGGTCACCTACGTCCTGCTGGCCACCGCCTTCGTGCTGGGTGTGCTGTGGTTCGCGCTTCCCGGAGAGCCGCGCTGGGAACCGGCCGTCAACTCGCTGACCCTCATCGCGGGTATGACGGGGCTGATCGTCGAGCGGCTGAGCAGCGAGGCGGAACGACACGCTCAGGTGCTCGCGGCGGTCCGGCGCGAGCTGGAGCGCAACCGGGCGGTGCTCGCCGACAACGAGTTCGCGCGGACGACGGACGACCGGCCGCGAGCCGTCTTCGCGCGGCTCGCTGTCTCCGCCGTCGACGCGGCGCTCGTCTCGGGGGCGCTCGACCGGCGTCGGGACACCGTGCTGGTGACCGCGCTGCACCGCTGGCGCGACACGGTCCAGGGCTTCAACCGGCGGCTGGACCTCACCGAGAACATGAGCGTGCTGGAGCGGCAGTCGGCGGGGGAGCGTGAGGTGTGGGACGCGGCGATGCGGCTGCGGGGCGGTTATGTCGCCAACACGAGAGCGCAGCTCGAGGAGCTGCTGGCGGTGCTGCCGGTGCGGTGAGGCGGTGCGTGGGCTGTTGGCGCGGCGGAGGGGCGGGATACGCCACGTGCTCCGGGGAAGCTGATATTGAGCGGGATGTGTTGCTCTCGGTCGACAATGTCCACTCTGAGTGACACGTCTTGCTGCCGTGGCGTCAGGCAAGGTCGCCGGGTGTGCGCCGGGAGTACGCCGCCGCGACCGTCCGCTCCGACTGGACGAGGTACTCGTCGAGCTCCGCTGCTGCTGCCGCGCTGTTCCCGGCGAGGGTCATCTCCAGGATGCGTGCGTTGCGCGCCACGTAGGGGGCGTGCAGGTACTCCGGGTTGGCGAGGAGGCCGAACGCGAGACGCAGCTCGGCGGAGACAGTGGCGTAGAGCCGGTCGAGGTGCTCGCTGTCGCAGAGCGCGACGATCCCCCGGTGGAACTCCATGTTGGCCGTGCCGGCCGTGCGCCAGTCCTTCTCGTCGCGGGCGCGTTCCGCGCTCTCGACGGCCTTGCGCATGATCTCGGTGGCCGGGTGCCCGGGCAGCGCGCCGCGCAGGGCCTGGCCCTCGATCATGCGGCGTACGCGATAGATGTCGAGGATCGACGCCAGCGTGGGGATGGCCACCATGACCCCGGCATGCGGGCGCCGGACGAGCAGGTTCTCGTGCGTGAGCACCCGGAAGGCCTCGCGCAGCGTGTTGCGCGAGACCGCGAGGGTCTCGGCGACCGCCTTCTCCGAGAGGCGTTCGCCCGGGCGGGCCTTGCCCGTGATGATCCAGGTGCGGATCGAGGCTGCCGTGCGCTCCACGAGGTCGCCCGCCTTGGCGTCTGACGGGTCGTCCGCTCCGTCCACCGCAGCATCAGCCGCGGTGTCGGAAAGAGGTTCTGCGTCAGCGGTCGTCGCCATGAGACCACTCTACGGTCGGGCCCGGGTCGCCGGATGATGCGACGCGTCCGGAGGATCTGGCGGTTCCGGTCGTCGGACGGTCGTCGGCTGGGGGAGACGCTGGTCACTGTGTGCGTGGGGCGCCGGAGTCGATTCGTGGAACAGGGCTTCGACCGGGTATCCTGCTACGGCCCGCTGCTGTAGCGGCGGGTAAAGGTAGCGTGTCCGAGCGGCCTAAGGAGCACGCCTCGAAAGCGTGTGTGGGTGAAAGTCCACCGTGGGTTCAAATCCCACCGCTACCGCACCCTGAAGGCCCCCAACCGCGTAACTCTGCGGATCTGGGGGCCTTCGTCATGCCGGGCACTCCGTTTTCACTCCGGATTGGCTTCCGGGTCGGCTTCGGCCTCTGCCTGTTGGACGAGCTGATCGATGACGATCCGCAGGTCCGGGGCGATGTGCGTCCGCCTCACATAGTGCCGCACGGTGGTTCCTTCGTCAGCGTGGCCGAGCAGCGCCGTCGCGTTCGCGATGGTCGTCTCATTCGCGACCCGCGTTGCGATCGTCCGGCGGAAGTCGTGCGGCGTCACGGTGATTCCCGTTCCCTCGCGAGCCTGGCGCAGCTGCTCACGAACACGGCCGGGGGAGCGGGGCGTGCCCTCCGTCGAGGGGAACACGAGTTTGTCCGGCCCACCGTCGAGGCCCAGGCCGATCGCCTCTCGGAGAGCCGTGACCACGAAGTCCGGCAGCGTGATCGTGCGTCGGGAAGTGTCCGACTTCGGCTTGGGCTGTCGTGCCAGCCGGCCCTTGACGACGCCCGCTGGCGTTGTCTCCTCGACCCGGACCACCGTGCCGGTCACGGTGAGCGTCGGCACCTCCGCATCCAGGTCGAGGTCCGTTTGCCGCAGGGCCAGGCACTCACCGATCCGCAGGCCCGTACCGATCATCGTGTCCACGATCTGGGGCAGGAGTGTGATGCTCCGCTTGCCACGAGTGGCCGGGGGACGGCTCTCCCAACTCCGGACGGCGGCCCGCAGCTTCACGATGTCGTCCAGTTCGAGCGTGTGCACCTCAGCCCGCCGAGGCTTGCGAACGGTCACGGCATCGCGAACAGGGTTGAACGGTGCGGCGCCGTACCGGACGCACATCATCATGACCTGCGAGAGGACGTTGCGGGTCTGGCGGGCGGTGTCGTGCTTGCCGGCAGCGCTCAGCGCCATCAGGACCCGGTTCACCGCGACAGGCGTCACCTCCCGCACCCGCAAGGCGCCAAGAGCCGGCCGCAGTTCACGGTCCAGCGTGGCTACGTAGGTGTTGAGCGACTGCGAGGCCACCTGACCCTCAGCACGTTTCTCGCGGACCCACTGGTCAAAGACATCCGACATCGACGTCTCTGGCTCGACCGCCGTTGCCCCGCCGACCAGCCCCGCGTCACGCATGTTGTGGAGCTTGTCCTCCAACGCGCGTTCAGCCTTCGGCGCCGACGCCCCACGAGCCTGGGGACGGTGATAGTGCCCCGCGAAATCGCGGAACCGCGCCTGCGCCACCCACTTGCCGGGCTTGATCTCCACGCTGCTGATGTGGCCCCATCGACCAGGTTCCAGGGCCTCTCGTCCTCCCATGGTCAGCCCGCCTTCCGGGTGTCGGTGACGCTGTCCAGCCACGCCTCAACCTCGGCCGGGCGATACCGCAGCCGTGCCCCGACACGAAGCACCTTCGGCCCGCCGCCACGGCTCGACCAGGCGTAGACGCAGTGCAGCGTCACACCCAGGTACTCCGCCAGTTCGTCCGGCGTCATCAGCCGGCGCGAAGATGCGGCGCCGATCGACCTCACGTTGTCGTTGCTACCCATGACATCCCCTTCGTCAGGCCGCGTGCGCGGCTGATGTTGCGGCGGTTGCCGAACGGCTATCCACAGGCCCTGTTGACCCAGGTGGGGCCAGGCCGAGGACTTGTTTCGCAGCGTCGTACTGACCACGCCGGCGCAAGGTCTCTTGCAGGCTCGCGGCGATCACAGCCGCGTACGTGTAGGACCCGGCTTCGGGCTCGCGCCAGACGTAGCGGGCGTGCCCATCGCTGGTCTCTTGGGTGGTCGAGAGGCGGTCGGCGTCGTCGTGCTCGATGCCCGCGGCTTCCAGGGCCTGGCGGACGACGGCGGCACGGTCGGCCCGGTGCTGCGTGAGGGTCTTGCCCGACCACCCGCGCGAGACCAGGACACGGCGACCGCCGAGACCGAGGTTTTCCCGGTCGTGCGCTGGAGACAGGCACCCACCGGGCTTCATGCCAGGCGTGGGGCTCTTGGGCTGGACGCCGTACCGGAGCCAGTTCGCGCAGTCGGGGCCGCAGGGCAGGACCTTCACGTGAGCGTGCAGCCGGTCTATGTGCTTGTCGTAGGCGACCCGGGCGGCGGTGTCGGCGTCGTCGTCTCCGGCGGCGTAGGTGCCGGAGATGGACTTGGTGAGGTACTTGCAGAGGTAGCGCACCGCACGGTCAGAGTCCGGCGTGCCACCCAGGAGGCCCTTGATGTCCACCTGCTTGCCGAGCCGGACCACGTGCGCGGGGTCTTGCAACTGCGAGGTGGCTTCCTTCCACGTCGGCAGCACCTCACCCGTGTGCGGGTCGAGGTAGTTCGCGGTCTCCTCATCCCCACACGGGCGGTTCGGTGTGCTCGCCGTAGACGACATTGGCGTCGGTGCACGGCGGCCACCAGGCGGCGAAGTAGGTAGCGGCGGCGACCTGCTTCACGATCGCGCGCGGGATGGTGCCCCGGATCGCGGCGTGCAGGTGCGGCGCGAGGCGCTTCTGCGGCTCGACGGCGGCGAAGTATTGGACCGTGTAGCCCGCGCAGCGACGCAGGTTCTGCATGAACCGGTCCACGACGCGCGAGAACATCAGGGCGTCCAGCGCTGCCTTGCGGTAGTCGTAGGTGCGGGGGTTGGCCGGAACCCCGGTGGATTCCCACTTGCCGTCAGCGCGGCGACGGCGGCCGATGTCGCCGTACGAGCCGAGCGTCAGAGTGAGGAACATCGAGGGCCGGAAGGTCTGGCCTGTGCGGGGATCGGTGAACGTGCGACCGAGGGTGCCGCTGGTCATCTTCTGCGTGGGCAGGTCCGGGACATCGGGACGACGACGAGTCGAGCGAGTCACCCGCTCAGGAGCCGGCTCGTCCTCCTTCTCGTCGTCGTCCTCGTCAGGTGCCGCAGTCGGTGCCGGGGGCACGTCGGGTTCGTCGTCGCGGTGCCAGCCCTCGCGGCACTGGTGCATCCGAAGCCGGCGAGCCTTCTCGGCGCACGCCTTGCACTTGGACTCGCGGGTGGAGCCGCACGGGATCGGCACGATGTGCGTAGTACCGATCTCGCGGTCGAACACGGACCGCACCACGGGCGAGGTGCAGACCCCGTTGGCCTCAGCACCAGCACGGGCAAGTTCGCGCGCCTGGCGGGCGGCATCCTCGACGTCGAGGCCCACGGCGTGCGTGTCGAGGGTGGTGCGGAACGAGACCATCAGGCAGCTACCTCCACAACATCGGCAGTCGTGTCGAGACCGGGCAGGTCGAGGGGCAGCGTTCCCTGCACCGGCACGGGCGCGGTGTCGTCTGACAGTTCGGCGAACAGGTCGGCCCTGGACACCTCACGCCACTGTGTGCGGTCGGCGCCGGCCCAGAACCCGGCAGTGGTCTCCTTCTCGACGGCCTCACGAGCGCACGCAGCGGCGATGGGGCAGGCGACGCAGACACCGAACATGCGAGCCATGTCGGCGGGCGCGGCGTTCTCGCTGATCCACGGGAGGCCGACGTTTTCCGGGCGGGCGCAGGCAGCGCCGGTCAGGCGGTCGGTGCTCATGCCGTCACCCCCGGCAGGTCCAGACCCGGCAGCGCGTTCTGCTCAACTGGGCCACGACGGCGGGAGGTCCGTGACGACCGGACCGGACCCAGTACGGGGACGGGCGCTGATGCCGGGACCGGAGTAGTAGCAGGCTCATCAGCAGCCGGCGCAGGTCCGAGAGCCGGCAGCGAGGCCGGCGACGGCAGCGCTTCGGCGGGCTCAGCTTCGACGTGCTCGGGCTCGACGGCCGGCGTCGGGTCGTCGGTCACGACGAGGGAGGCCAGGGCGTGGGTGGAGGTCAGGACTGATAGGGGCGCGAGGGCGACCAAGACCACGCCGACGACCGTGCGTAGCTGCGGGCCGACGTCGTAGGCGTGAGCGGCGTTGGCGCCGATGGACACGACAGTGAACAGCAGCATCAGTGTCCAGGCCCAGGCCGAGGAGCGACCCCGGGAACGGAGCACCAGCGCAACGAGCCCGTAGACGAGCACGGAGGCATCGATCACGACGGGGACGAGGAACGCAATCCCTTCGGGGACACGGCCCCAGAGTGCGGCGTCTCGTAGCGAGGCGAACGAGAGGGCGAACGACGCCAGGGCGACGGCCGCGGTGGTGATGACCGTGACGATCAGGACGGGCCGGGAGTCGGCGGCGATCCGGGCCACCGGGCCGGCAGTGCGAGCGGGGCGTGCGGTGTTCATCGTCAGTCCTCCTCTGTGGCCGGAGCAGCGGCCGGCCGGGCAGCACGGGGCGCACGGGGTGCCCGAGGCTTGCGCGGGGCGCGGGGCTTGCGCTGACGAGGAGCCGGGTTTTCCTCCGGTACGTCGGCCTCGGCAGGTGCGTCGTCGGAGTTGGCGACGACGGCGAGGCGTCCACCAGCGCGGGCCCAAGCTTCGGCGGCGTCCATCCCAGAGCGCGGCGCGGCGGGAGCGTCGGGAATGGGTGCAGCTGTGGTGTCGGCGGGGGCGGCGTAGTGCAGAGCGGTGGTGCGGATGAGGTCGTCTGACCAGTAGTCGAACCGGACCAGCATGGGGGTGCCGTCCTCGGTGACGAGGTAGGCGGTGCCGGGGTCGTTGCGGTTGATCGTGTGTGCGGGACCCAGGGGCGCGAGCCCTTCCAGGACCATCACGGTTTCGGCCTCGCTGTCGAGCCGGAGGGCGATGCGTTGGGTGTAGAGGGACCGGGTGCCGCCCACAGCTTCCTGACGGGGGTTCTGCCCGCACGAGAGCACGACGACGCCGAGGGCGCGTCCCTGGGTAAGGATCTTGGACATGAGCCGCTCAGCCTCACGGCGGGTGTCCGGTTCGGCGTAGGCCATCAGGTCCGAGAGCTCGTCCACGATCAGGACGTGCAGCGGGTCACCGGCAGCCGGCACGTGGAGGCGGGAGACTCCGCGCATGGCGGCGCCGCGCTTATCAATGACGGCCAGGAGGGCACGCAGGACCCGTACGGCGTCCTCGGCGGTGTAGGCGACCTGCCCGAACAGGGCGCGGCCGGTCTCGATCTCCAGTCCCTTCTTGAGGTCCACGCCCCACAGGCAGACCAGGCCGGCGTGCACGGCGGGGGCGAGACCGCCGACGACAGACCAGAGCACGGAGCCCTTGCCGGATCCGGAGGCACCGACGACGAAGGTGTGTCGGCCCTGGATGACCAGGCGGCACTCATCACCGGAGCGAGTGCGCCCGACGGGAACGGCGTTGGTGGTGATCTTGTCGGGGTTGGGCAGTGCCGCCGAGCGGGGAGCAAGGCGCGCAGTGGTGAACAGCACCAGGTCCAGGACGCGCGGGGTGACCTGCGCGGTGTCGTACCCGTGCGCGGAGTACGCCGTGGCGAGGGCCGGCGCAGCCCTACGAATGGTGTCCAGGGTCTGACCCTCGAACGTCTGGATTCGCAGGGTGACGGACCCGCGTCCGTGAATGACCTTGCGCAGGCGGGACACGATGGCTGTGCCGTCCCTCTCCAGCCGGTGGAGCCCGCACGCCTGGGCGGTCTTGGCCCAGCTTCCGCGGATTGCCCAGGCGTTCGTGCGACGCCGGTAGTGCCACGGGAAGAGGGCAGCCCACAGGCCAAGGAACAGGCCCGGGCTCATGGAGGCCACCAGCAGGAGCAGAGGGCCGGTGGTGCGGTCTCCGCGCCACTCCGCCAGCACGAGGGCTCCGTGCCAGAGGAAGGCGAGCACGAGCCCGACCACTGGGACGCCGGGGTGCTTGACGGCCCAGGTACCACACGCTCGGGTGAACCCCCATGACCGGCGGGCCAGGAACACCGAGACGCGGACGAGGATGCGCCAGAGCAGGCCCAGGCGACCGGGGCGGCCGGTCGTCGCGGCAATGATCCGGGCACGAGCCCGGGCGTCGTAGTCACGGAACTTCGCGGCCGGGTTCATCACTCGTCCCCGTCCCGCTCGGCGCGCAGGCGGGTGAGGATCGTTCCGCGCGCGGCGCTCATGGTGTTGTAGACGGCCCAGGACTCCTCGCCCAGGTCCTTGTGCAGGCCCGAGGCGTCCCACGCGTCCTCGATCCGGTTCCGGGCCTGGGACCACTGCACCAAGGCGGCATCGGTGTACTTGGCGGCGTCCTCCAGCGCCTCGACCACTCGACGGTTGATCTTCTTGGTCGTGTTCTGAGCCATCAGGTCATCCCTTCCTTGGCCTCATGCGGTCGCACGAGGGCTTCGGCTTCGTCGATCAGCGCGTGCAGCTGCACCCGCACCTGATAGATCCGCTCGGCCAGGTCGGCGTCCAGGGGGACCAGGTACGCCCCACCGAATGCGAGCAGCGCGTACGCCTCGTGAATCTGAGTGACGCCGTCCCGGGCCGTGGTGACCAGGTCTCGGCGTTTGGCGGCCTCATCCATCGCGGGATCGGTCGGGCCTGTGTACGCCCACCGCTTCGGCATCAGCCCCGACCCCCGTTGCCGTCCGGCCGGCCGACCCATCGACCACGCGCGTCGTAGAACTCGGGCCGTTCGACGCGATGTGCGGCGCGAGCCGCGCGGCGGATGTCTTCCTGTAGGGGCTTGGCCAGGTCGTGCATGCCTTGGATCTGATCGGCCGCGCCGAGTGCTCCTGTGCTGTTCAGGACCCGTGCCGCACGGGCCAACGAGTTCACGGCCTGAATCAGGTAGTCGGCGGCGATGGCCAGGTCATCAGCGCGTGTCACTGGGAACCACCTGTCCGGGGCAGGAGGGCCAGGCCGAGGGCGGCGGGCAAGAGCAGGCCGGTTCCGGTCAGGAACCCTGCGGTCCCGGCGCCGACGAGCCAGACCGTGCCGGTCAGTGCACCGGCGATGAACGCGACCAGGCCGGCCATGGCCAGCAGCCACGAGGCGCGAGAGACCAGGGTCAGGACCCGACGGGCCGGACCCGAGGGGGCGGGAACCGAAGCCCCCGCCACCCCCGATGCGTGACGCGGCAGGTTCATCACGCAGCCGCCTTCACGCTGTCGCCGGAGCTGCTCGACTCGCCGGGGTTGTCATCGGTGCTCTCGTCGATGCCGTCACCGAACAGCGGCACCGACTGCCACCCATCCCGGGCACCCGGGCCTGTCGGCGTGGGGTGATCGGCCACCGGTTCATAGGCGGTCACCCGGACGGAGTACGGGATCATCCGTGGGTCGTCAGCGATCCAGCCTGACCAGTCACGCCGCAGGTATGTCGGCGCGCTCCCACCCAGGACTTTGACCGCCTGTGCCGCCGGGTCCAGACCCACACGCGCGGCAATCCGCTCCGCGCCTGCGAAGTCGTCGGCGTGCACGTCGAGCACCAGCACCTCGACGGGCCTCAACCCATCGCCCGGGTAGAGCGCGCCCGAGTCGAGTCGGATACCCACGGCACCGACCGACCACAGGCCGTCCAGGACCCGGAGCACTGCGAGCAGGTGCCCCACGGGCGCCGTCATCAGGCAGCCGCCTTGGGTGCGGTCTTGGCGCCGGCCATCTCGGAGATGCCGGATGCCTCCCACGAGGTGGTGAGCCCGTTGTTGCGCTTGTCGACGCGGACCGAGGCAACCAGGTCCTCGAACTTGATCGGGGAGAACAGCGACGGGGCGGGCATCTCCCGCGCCGGGACCGTCACCTTCACCGACTCCGTGGAGACCCGGCCCCAGTTCACCGACTGGTACACCACCTCGACACCCCACAGCGGGGCGCCCGTGTTCTCGTCGCGGGCCTGGACATCGCCCGGACGACGCTTGCCGTCCACCTCGATCCACTCGTTGACCGGCTCCACCACGCCGGTCGCCATCATCTGCTGTCGGTTGCTGTCCACAGCGAACATCGCCATCTCTGCATCTCCTCAGTCACCTGCTGGTTGGCAACTGGCTTAAGCCAGTGACACAGACCATAGACTGGCTTGAGCCAGTTACGCAAGAGGGTGGCTTGAACCAGTTCGCTAGTGTTGGCTTCATGCCTGATCAGCGACCCCACGGCGAGAACGCCGAAGCGCGCGAGATCGCTGCCGCGCTGCGGGAAGCGATCCACTCCGGCGAGTTGAACGCCGGCGACAAACTGCCCTCCGAGCGCGTCCTGGCTGCCACCTACCACGGCGCACGGAACACAGCCCGAGCCGCCGTCCAGGAACTGATCCAAGAGGGCTTAGTCCGGTCCGAGCATGGCCGGGGGTACTTCGTCCGTGAGCGTCCGCGCTGGATGCGGTTCGGTCGCCTGCGGTACACGACGCCGATGCGGGCAGTCACCCGGCACGGTCCGTTCGGTGCTGAGGCCCGAGCGCAGGGCAAGACGCCGAGAGTGGACGTTCGCAGCGCGGAGCGCGTGCCGGCCGATGTCGACGTGGCTGAGCGACTCGGCATCGAGGCGGGGACCGACGTCGTCAGGCGGGAGAACTGGTACTACGCGGACGGGGTGCCGATGCAGATCGGCATCACGTTCATTCCTTGGTCCATCGCCGAAGGCACTGCCCTCGCGAAGGCCGAGAACCTCGGCAAGCGGGCCCTCTACGGGCACCTCGAAGACCTCGGATACACCATCGCCAGCATCCGCGAGGAGATCACTGCGCGGCCGGCCACACGAGAAGAGGCCGAGGGGCTCGACCTACCGCCGGGCGTGCCCATGATCGATCTGTGGCACACCGGAATGACCGCCGACAAGCAGCCGTTCGAAGTGACGAACTTCTGCATGCGCGCCGACTACTCGGCACTCGACTACGACATGCCTGTGGACTACTGACGATGTGGATGGTTGACCTATGGCCCTCGTGATCCGCCCTCGTCGCGACGAAGACATTCCGGCCCTCGCCGCTGCACTGGTCCGAGTGCACGCGCAGGACGGCTACCCCGTCGAAGGCGTCGCGGACCCCGAAGGCTGGCTGCGCCACGACCGCGAGTTGCAAAGCTGGACGGCTGTTGAGGACAGCAAGCCCATGGGGCAGATCACCCTCACGCGCGCTGTGCCCGCTGACGACGCCGCTGGCGCCTGGCAGAAGCACACCGGTGACAGCATTGACCACCTGGCTATTCCTGTGCGGCTGTTCGTGGACCCCGACCACCGGGGAAGCGGAGCTGGCCGGCTCTTAATGGAAACCGCGGTGGACTTCGCGCGGAGCCGAGGGCTGGCAGTCGCGTTCGACGTCATGCTCAAGGACCGCGCCGCAATCCGACTCTACGAACGGCTTGGATTCGCGCCTATCGCTGAAATCAGCCACCACTACGGCGACGGAAACACGGAAGCTGCGGCTGTCTACGCGATCCAGTAGTAGGCGACCACTTGTGGTTTCTGGTCAAAGACAGTCGGAGTCGCATCCAACCCGGTCAACCTCAATCCCGCCAGTCCAACGGAATTAGGTGCTCATCACCTCGCCAGTTATGCACAACAGAATCTGCAAACCAAGTGTCTGTATAAAGTGCGTGGTCAACGACGATCAACTGAAAACGCGGCGCGAACTCCATGGCAAACTGGTGGAAAAGTTGAAACATGTTGCGTACTGCCTCACGGTCCTTGTCGACGCCATCCCAACCAGAGTCCGGCAACTGTTCAGACTGAAAGTGCGCCTGACTTGGCTGGTCCAGCATCAGGAACCTAGGCACCGGCCGTTGCTGTTCAACAAAGTAGTGATGTAGCGCCAAGTGTGCCGCCACATGATATCCGACCCAGTTCTCACCACTGCCAATATTCCGCAAAGGAAGCGGGCCCCGACTGGTATCGAGCACGATAGTTAGATTCGCAACATCGAGCCGGATTTCATTCTCGGCCTCTTCAAGGCGCAGCCTGCGACTGTATTCGCGAAGATGCGCGCCCAGAACGTTCAGTCTCGAAGTCAACTGCTCGCGCGTACTCGCCTCATCCAGTTCTGATCCCAGCGCTGCTGCTCGCGAGGCGGCCTCATCGCGACGCTCCCTTAACGCGTCAAGCCGCGAAGCATCACGCTCGGCCGTCCGTCCAAGGATTGCGTCCAACCGGCCGCGCACGAAGTCCTGGTTCTGCCTAATTGCAGCGGTCTCGCCAGTCACTCGCGCGGAATCTGCGGCTCGTAGCCCTCGCGCCAGCGCGTTCAGTTCGTCCCTCAGCGATCGAATATGGCCATCAAGCTGGCGAAGCGCGCGCTGTACTTGGGGCCGCACCACCTGCGCACTCTCAAGCTCCGATTTGAGTTCCCGCAAACGTGCGCTCAGATCGGCGGAGGACGGATCGGGAGTAGTCAACGGCTGAGCGCAGATCGGACACACATCCTCATCGCCGCCTTCGTGAGCCGGCAGTAGACCCAAGCTCTCAAGTCTTCCGATCTGGATTTCTATGGAGTCGCTGTAGCCTGTCTCGCCAGTCTGTCGTTCAAGCAGCAGGCCACGCGCGTTAACCGCCATCCCGAGTCTTTCTCGAAGGTCCGCCTCCTCTGCTTCGAGCGCTCGTGTCCGATCTTGAATGCGCGCATCCGCATCGCGATCCACCTCGACTTCAGCACGCTCGAATCGCAGACGCGTAAGCGCTAACCGCAGTTCAGCGTCTGACCTAGGGAGCTCGCCCGTAGCGAGCCCCACAGCTCGTGCTTCCGTCCAGAGCTCTCGCAACACGGCATCGCTCGACTGTTCCTCTAACTCCGCCGCGGTTACAGCCGCCTCAGCCGCACGGAGCTCCTTCTTGGCTGCCCGCAGCCGTGCTCGCTTCGTGGCCTGGTCGCTGTCAACAGCACCTAGGAAGAACGGGAACGTGTCTTTGAGCGTTTGAGCAATACCACCCTCGTTCTGGCGATGAAACAGCGATACGTTGTTGCCAATTTCCTGCTGGCTCTGGAACAAAAACGCCGAGGCCGCTCCGAGACCGACGTGAAACGGTCCACGGGTCGAAAATTCTGACGGCTCTAGCAAAACATCGCCCAGGCCAATCCGTGCACCTACCTGGATCCGAAGATTGTCGGAGTCTGTATTAACGCGAAGATCACCAATTTCCGGTGCGACGAGGTCAGGACCGCCAAACTCGATCATCGCGCTACTGGTTCCATGACCAGATCTTGTCGCAGGTCGAGCGAGGATGACCCTACTCGTGTCCTCAAACTCCCAGACGGTCGCGTACCACGCAACAGAACTAAACCAATCTGTTCGGGGAACCGGAGCGCTGTCTCGACCAAGGCAATAGTCCACAATTGCCAGAAGCGAACTTTTCCCGGTTCTCGATTCACCGGTGATGATATTGAGGCCGCCAGTGCGGAATCCAACATCCCGCCGTCGGCCGTCTCTGTGGTACAGAGAAACGCTTACCAGCTGCATCAGGGCATGACTCCAAACATTGTAAAGACGTGCGTAGGCACTCCCGCCCTCGCAAGCCAGGCGCCGGTGAACGCGGCCGACGAAACGATCTCCCCCATTTCGGAATCACGATCAAGCTTCACGCGCGCGGGAATTCTGCCAGACACTCGGCCCTCATCGACAAGAACAAACAGCCCGGTCCGCAGTCCAAACCGAACGCCTTCGCGTACATGTGGAACCAGCCTACGCGCACGGGGCGCGAATCCAGCGATCAGTGTTGGGTGTTCATTAATCCATTTCGGGAGATGGGCAGTAACTTTTCTCGGGAGAGCACGCCTCGTCTCCTGGTGCAATGTCAAGGGCACAGATATAAATGAATACTCCCAGGGCATTGCCTCTTTTGCGGCCTGTTCATAGCGGGTCGCTGCCCAGGCGATCGCGGCCGAAATCAGAGCCGGATTGAGCATGGTGGCGGAGATTGCCGGCTTCCTCTCCGGACTGTGGAGGCTTGCGGGCATCAGGCACCATCCTGGCCGATAAGAGCCTTTACACGACCTTCAAAATCCGGATGCCACCCCAGGAAACCACGATCGGACATCATATGCCGAGTTCCGCGCGGCAGAAACGACTCCGAGAAGCCTTTTCGAATTGCGACATTGGTGGATTCACGAAGGAGTTGGAAGAGTTCTCGCCCGGCACGTCTCCGCAGAGAATCGTCTGTGATTCCATCGGCTTCTAGACGGTCGCACATGTCTTCGAAGTTCATTGCCCATTCGTCGCGTAGTTCGCGCTCGTACCTTGCCAGATCATCCTCCACCAGATTGCCATCCTGGAGCCATCTGGTCGTCTGGGCATACGCGCGATGGTAGTCGATGATGGATTTTCTAAGATTGGTGCCGTGGACATTGATCCACTTCAACTGCTCGACAAAGCATTTCGAGTAATGATCTTCGATTTCCTGATCGCTAAGTTCGCCAAGGCCCAGATCCACGGGCAGGGAGTCCGCCGTGAAATCATCTCGAATGGTTCTAATTTGGTCGTAAAGTTGCCCCCCGCTGACGTATAACGGTGTTTCACTCTGGTTACTGAGGAGCATCTTTATGCAAGCAGACTCCCACCAACCATAGAGACGGTCTAGAAACAGAGGCAGGTGCTGAGGCCAGATCGATGCTGAGATCTCTCGCCGCACCTCGTCGTCGACAGCCTCAATGCGCGGTGACATGCCAACGATTCGCATGCGTGCGAGCAGTGCAATGCGCTCTTCGGGCGACGCCTCGATCCAGAGCGCTCGACCGGTCTTTGTGGCGTCGGAAGTCGAGGCTGTCGCTGCCGTGGTGAGCAATTCGCTGGCTCTACGCAGATCGCGGTTCACTGTACCGAGAAGTGAACCCGCAGATCCGGCCGCAATGTCGGCGGTAGTCACAAGTACTAGGTGCGGCCCGTCGGCATCTGCCAGTTGCGGCGTAGATAGCCAAACCCGAAGTGTTTTCCAGAAATCGACGCCCATGTCGGTTAGCGTAGAACGTTCACCGTGATGCTTTAGTTGGACCGCCTTGAGGGGCTTGCCATTTTCGTCTTCAATTGCGACATCATCGAGCATTTCCAGCGTCACCCGGAAGCTTTGATCCTCGCGCGCGCTTTGGAGCAACTCCAGAAGACCCCAGCGCAATTGGTGGATGTACCCAAGGGCGGATGCAGAGGCATCAAATTCAGGCATCTGCACCGTCCGTTCCGTCATCGGTTGACATCGGTCCGCTATGACCCGCTTGCACCATAGCTACATCGGCCCCGGCCGCGCTATATGTTCCGCCCGTTTCACCCGTACGTCTTGGTGTACCTGTGGTCCGCGGGATGGGCGAGCCCTGACCTTCCAATCTATTTCTGCCAGCTCGCCCGCCCGTCGCCTGCCGGGAACGGGTGGTTCGACCGCCCTCCTCGCGGCCGCCTTGCTGGGCTTCGTGGCGTAAATGGTGTGACCGCCGTAGCCCCTAGCTCGTTGACCGCGTCACCGATGCGCACTGCCGAGTTGACCTCTATGAGATCAAGGGCGCGGCTGCGCCGCGCCGGCCCGCGCCTCCGGCGGGGCCCCGCGACAGGGTCCCCCGCGCCCTCCGGCGCCTGGGGGCGCCTACGGGCGCACCCCCATCGCACCCCACCTGCGGCTCGGCCGTGTAATCCGGTGATCCCTAGCTACGTTGGATCCCGGGTCTTGCCTTTCGTCGTCATCCCGTCGCAGGGGCGTACATCGATGCTTCGCTCAGTCCTGCCAGGCCAGGGCGGTAGGCAACTAGTGGCGTCGGCTCTGGGCTTGCTCGAAGGAGTCGATGTGCGGAACGGCCCCGGGCATCACCTCAGTGAGGGACATGTCCTGCCTTCTATGCCACTGCCGTCCGCCAACATCCTTGAAGATCAGGTCGACTCTGAAGGGGTGCCCGCCGTAAAGCAGGTTGGGGTCTGACTCGGACCGCTTAAGGGCCAGCTTGTCGACGACCTTGTTCATCTGTTCCGCAACATGATCGAAGGCGACTCCCTCAGGCCCGGTCGGAGGTAGCCCACCCAAGAAACACTTCACTACTCCGTCCGCAAACAGCTTCGATTCCTTGGGCGCGGTGATGTGAACTACCGCATCCACGAGGGGCTCGGCGCTTGCATTGACGAGTCGAAACCCGAACCGTCCGGTCTTCGGACCTTCCTCGGTCCAGTACACCAACCGAGCCTGCGACATGCGTCCCTCACGGGCCCGCGCGGCTGCTTCTTGCCGGAGGACGGTTAATTGGTGGCCAGCAGCTCGGGCCGCGAAGTACGCGAACACCACGGCGGCGACCGTGGCTATGGCGGTGATCCAGTCGGGAACTGTGCCCACCAACGTCACACTACCGTTGGAACCGACGACGCTCAGTGCCATGCGTGCTGTCCGTAGCTCGCGGACGGTCACGGCGGCCGGCCCCGTAACCGGCTACGTCGAGCACCCGCCTAGCAACCGCCCGCCCCATGCCGGCGAGCCAGACCATCCGGCGTCGGACAGGAGCGGGGAGCGGGTAGGCGAGTCATTTCACCAGTGGAACGACGTCCGGTCCTGGGAGGATCTTCATCGACGCGGCACCACGTCAAGGCCGCTCCCGCGTCACTGCGTGATGGCGCAAGCGCCAGCCTTGACCCAGCACCACGACGACGAAGAACGTGGCAGGGAGTCGAACGATGCCCTACCCCGAACGCGCCAGAATGTCTCCGTTTTCGCTCCGGTTTGCGGTCCGCACCAGTGCCAACGCATCCAAGCCGGTCGGAGTGCGATCAGGGTATCTGTGCAGGTCAGCCGGGTTGTGTCGTTCCACGTGCAACGCCGTACAAGCGACCTCTCCAACCCCACCGCTACCGCACCCAGAGTGACTATCGAGCCCCTGATCAGCGAGAACGCTGGTCAGGGGCTCGTTCGTGGGCGCAGTTCCCGCGTGACGTCGCCCGGGCGGGTGTCTCCGGCCAGGTCTTCATCGCGCGAACAGTGCCCGCAGCTCGTCGGCGGGGTCCGAGGCCGCGAGCAGTCGGGCGCCGTCGGGCAGCAGGAGGAGGACTCCCGGCGGTGTCCGCGAGGCGATCCGCGCCTGCTCCCAGACCAGGACCAGCTGATGAACGACGGCCTGGAAGGCGTGGTGATCGTCGGATCCGCGGGGCTTGCCGAACCGGCGGGCGAGCTCCTTGTCGATCCGGTTCCGAGCTTGCTCGCGCCCCAGCCCGACACCGGTGAACACCGTCACGAACGTGCTGGCGGCGAGCGGGATCGTGTCCTCACGAAGCAGCGCCTCGACGCCGGTGCCTGAGCTCTCGGTCATGCCGGACAGCGTAGGGCCAGGATCACCCGCGACGTCAGACGCTCTGTGCGTCCATTTTGCGGCATGCTGGTCGAGCCTGACCTCATCGCACGGGAGTCCGATATCTCATGACTGACGACAGCGCGCACCTCGCCGATCACGACGCCATGACCGACCACTGGTGGTGGCGTCCGGGTTGGCGGATCGGCACCAGGTTCTACGCCTGGCACATCACCCAGGACGACCAGCCCGGGGTGCACGACCTCGCACAGCGCTACCGCACCGCCGTGAGCGCGATCGACACCTTCGACCCGATCCCGGACGAGTGGCTGCACATGACCATGCAGGGCGTCGGTCACGTCGAGGACATCAACATCGCGGCCCTCGATTTCGTGACCCTTCGAGTGGCCGACCGGCTCCGCACGCTCGCCCCGATCACGACGTCGTACCAGCGTGCTGACATCACGAGCGAAGCAGTGATCCTGGCGCCGGACGATCCGGAGGCGTTCGCCGAGGTGCGTCGAGCCATCCGAGCGGGGATCACCGACGCGCTCGGCGAGTGCCCGGAACCCGAGGACGGGTTCCGCGCTCATGTCTCGGTCGCGTACGCCAATGCCGACGCCGACGCCGCGCCGATCCGTGAAGCCCTTGACCGAGCCGAGCCGGCAACGCCGTCGACCGCGACGTACACGAAGGTCTCGCTGATCCGCATGCACCGGGACCAGCGGATGTACGAGTGGGACGTGATCCGGGAGGTACCGCTCGGCGAATGATCGACGCTAGGGGACGGCCCGACGGAGGTGCGCCTCGACGTCCCGCAGTAAGAGGTCGCACCTCGCCACGGTCGCCGGGCTGTCTCCGAGGTCGTTCCGGTCGAGGGTCTCCCGCGCCGTCACGACGGATCCGGGCGGGAACTGCTGCCAGGTCAGGTCGATCGCGACCGTCGCTTCCCCGACGTCGAGCTCGCACCAGAAGTGGATCTCGTGCCGGACGCCGGTCCACACGGTCCCCTTGACGATCTGGCTCCGGGGCAGGAAGCGCTGCACCACGCGCGCCGTCGGATAGCACTGGCCGAGCGCGGGATTGCCCTCCTCCCACACCCCACCGTAGGACGTCCGCGCACTCCACGAAGCCTCCAGCGCCTCGCGGAGGGCGGTGAGATCAACAGGGCCGGTCGACGGCGCATCGGTTGCGGGCACGCAGGCACGTTAGCGGCCTGACACCGCCGTCGGCCCAGTAGGGTCCCGCGCATGTCGCGACTCCCTCGGCCTCGGTCCACGGTGGTTCGGCCGCGGAGGCTGGAACACGACGACGTCGTCGCGCTCGTCTCACCGGCGAGCTGGAGCGACGAGCCGTGGGTGGAAGAGAGCGTCGCGACCGTCGAGTCGTGGGGGTTCAGGGCGCGCGTCGGCCGGCATGCCACCGACCGGCTCGGGTACCTGGCCGGCGGCGATCATGAGCGCGCCGCGGATCTCAACGCCGCGATCCGTGACCCGGAGGTCAGGGCCATCCTGTGCCTGCGAGGCGGTTGCGGCAGCTTTCGGCTGCTCGCCGACGTCGATACGGACGCCCTGCGCGCGGACCCGAAGCCGGTCATCGGGTTCAGTGACATCACCGCGCTGCACCAGGTATGGCACCTGGCCGGCGTTCCGTCGGTCCACGGTGCCGTCGCCGGGACGCGGGCGGAGACCGTCCGGCGGCTGCTGGTCGGTGAGCCTGGCGAACCCGTGCGGAGCGAAAGCGGCCGGTTCGGTGCCGAGCTCACCACCAGCGGCACGGCTTCCGGGCCGCTGTCCGGCGGCAATCTGGAGATGCTGGCGCGCGGCGTCGGCGTCGTCGACAACGACCTCGCGGGTCACGTCCTGCTGCTGGAGACTCACCGGGAGGTCGGTCTCGGGATGGTCGACCGGGCGCTTACCCAGCTTCTGATGTCCGGCGCTCTCGACGGGATCTCAGGTGTCGCGGTGGGCGCCCTGGAGGGGTTCGAGGACTACGAGGACCGCGAGTGGACGGTCCTTGACGTACTCCGCGACCGGCTCGGCCCGCTCGGAGTGCCCATCCTGGCCGGGCTGCCGCTCGGGCACCTGGAGAATCCGGTGTCTGTCCCGCTCGGGGTCGAGTGCGAGCTCGACGCCGGTGCGGGGACCTTGACGGTCGCGCCGCTGAGCGCCTGACCTCACATCACGTAGACCGCCGGTGACCGTCCGCTTCTAACGAGCAGCCTCGCGCGGACGCCCCAGCCACCGCAGCGCGTCCGGGAGCAGGACCCCCGTGTGGTTGGGATTGTGCCCGCCGTCGCCGAGCACGAGACGGAAGTCGTAGTCGGCCTCGGCGAGGGCAGCGGCGACCCGCAGGTTCTCCGCGAGCCAGTTGTTGTCGGGCTGGTTCCAGCGCAGGTCCCGGTGCCCGGCCTGCATGAAGATCCGGAGGGGTTTGCGGGGCATCAGGTGGATCAGCGCCGGATAGTTGTTGCCGCCCGGTAGCTGCGTGAAGCTGGACAGGAAGCCGGCGACCCGGCGAAACCGGTCCGGGTAGTGCCAGGCCACGGTCAGAGCGCAGTTCCCGCCGCTGCTGCCGCCAACGATGCTCCAGCGTTCCGGGTCGTCGGTGATCGCGAACCGCCGTCGGACCTCCGGGACGATCTCCTCGAGGAGGAAGGCGCCGTACCAGCCGTTGAAGGCGTCGTACTCGGCACTGCGGTTCTTGCGCCGTACGGGGTCCTCGATGTTCGCGAAGACCCCCGGGTCGACGAACACCCCGATCGTGACGGGGATGTCGCCGCGGTGGACGAGGTTGTCCAGGACTATCCCGCCCCGGACCTCGCCGTCGGGGTCGAGGTACCACCAGCCGTCCTGGAAGACGGCGATCCCCGCGGGCTCGGCCGGGTTGTAGGCGGCGGGCACGTGGATCCAGACCTTCCGCGTGGTCCCGGGGTATGCCGCGCTCTCCCAGACCAGCTCGACGGTGAAGCCGTGCGGAACGCCGGGCCTGCGTGCCGAGTCAGGACCGTGCTCGTACCGGACGTCCTCCTGATCGAGAGGTAGCGGAGCAAAGGGTACGTATGCGGTCACACGGCTAGCGTAGGTCGACTGTCCCGCCTCGGGACAGCAACCGCCCGGGCCCGGCGTCGCCTGCGCGCGAGCGGGTGAAAGAAAGCCCTGTTGACCTGCGCAGACATCTTGCGCAACGGCCGGGTGATGGGCTGGACTGGGGCCGCGCCCAGCAGCGCATGCTCCTGCATCGACAATCGAGCCCACGTCACCCGTGCCGGCAGCTCAGAGAGAGAAGGACGATGACCGAGAACGATGCGGTGCGTGCGGAACGATTCGCGTCCGGCAAGAAGGTCCTCGACTCCGTCCATGACGACCCCGGCCACAACGTCATCGACTCCCTGGCAGACATCGCGCCCGAGCTCGGGCACCAGATCGTCGCGTGGGGTTACGGCGACATCTACGCGCGGCCAGGGCTGAAGCCCAAGCAGCGGCAGCTCGTGACCCTCGGGATCCTCACCGCCCTCGGCGGCAGCGAGGCGCAGCTCGAGGTGCACGTCGGCGCCTCGCTCAACGTCGGGCTCACCCCGGAGCAGATCATCGAGGTCTTCCTGCACAGCTCCGTCTACTGCGGGTTCCCGCGGGCGCTGAACGCCGTCGGCGTCGCCAGGAAGGTGTTCACCGAGCGCGGGCTGCTGCCGCTGGCGTGACCCTCACGGCCGCGGCAGCGCCGCGGCGTCACGGTGCTCGACCAGGTCCGACCGCTCCCGCCGGATCCGCTCGACACCCCAGTCGCCGAGCGGGGCGAGGGCGGCGTTGAGCGTCCGGCCGTGCTCGGTGAGGGAGTACTCGACGCGCGGCGGCACCTCCGCGTAGACCTGACGGCGGACCAGCCCGTCCGCCTCCATCTCGCGCAGGTGCTGCGTGAGCATCTTCTCGCTGACGCCGGGCAGGCCGCGCCGCAGCTCGGCGAACCGGCGCACGCCGTGCTCGTCGAGCTCCCAGAGGATCAGCCCCTTCCACTTGCCGCTGACGACGTCGAGCGCCGCATCGATGCCGCAGATGTAGGGGCCGTTACGCGGTGACATCGCCATCGGGCGCTCCTCGTCAGGATGTGGGACCGGGTACGCACCAAACGGTAAGTACCCCAGTAAATAGTGGGTACTTCCTCGATCGTACGTCCCTCGCCGAGCATGGTCACGTACCGACCTACCGAGGAGATCTTCGATGACCGAACCCCAAGGCACCGGCGTCACGGTGCTGGGCCTGGGTGCGATGGGCAGCGCTCTTGCCACCACCCTGCTCGACGCCGGCCACGCGGTGACCGTCTGGAACCGCACTCCCGCCCGCGCCGCCGGCCTGAGCGCGCGGGGCGCCGAGGCGGCGCCGGCGGTCAGCACGGCCGTCACGGCCAACGAGCTGATCATCGCCTGCCTGTTCGACCACGCGTCGGTGCACGAGACCCTCGACCCGGTCGTCGCCGAGCTGCGGGGGCGCACGCTCGTGAACCTGACGACCACCACGCCGAACGAGGCGCGCGAGCTGGCCACCTGGGCGGCCGGGCACGGCGTCGCCTACCTCGACGGGGCGATCATGGCGACCCCGCACATGATCGGCGCCCCGGAGGCCTCGATCCTGTACAGCGGAACCCGGGCGGTCTTCGACGCCGTCCGGCCGGTGATCGACCGGTGGGCGACGAGCACCTACGACGGTGCGGACCCGGGCCTGGCCTCGCTGTTCGACCTGGCGCTCCTCTCGGGTATGTACACGATGTTCGCCGGGTTCCTCCACGGCGCCGCGATGGCCGGTTCCGCGGGCATGAGCGCCACGGACTTCGCGGCGCGCGCCACGCCGTTCCTCAGCGCCATGACGTTCGGCTTCGCCCTCGACGCGCGCGTGATCGACGGCGGCGACTACACCGTCCCAGGTCAGCAGAGCCTGGACTTCTCCGACCTCAGCCACATCGTGCGCGCGAGCGAGGAGCAGGGCGTCGCGCCCACACCGATCGCCGCGGTACAGGAGCTGATCAGCGAGCAGATCGCCCAGGGGCACGGCGCCGAGGGTTTCGCCAGGATCTACGAGAGCCTCCGGGCCGACCGCACGGATCGCACCGACCACGACACCCGCAGCACGGACAGCACCGAACTCACGGAGGCCCACCGATGAACGCACCCGTCACTCTGATCGGCCTCGGCCCGATGGGCCAGGCGATGGTCCACGCCCTGCTGCGTGCGGGGCACCCGGTCACCGTCTGGAACCGGACCCCGAGCCGGGCCGCCGACGTCGTCGCGGCCGGCGCCACCCTCGCCGCCACGCCCGCCGACGCCCTCGCGGCGAGCAAGCTCGTCATCCTGAGCCTCACCGACTACCAGGCTATGCACGACATCCTGGGCCCCGCGGCGGAGGCGCTCGCGGGCCGGACGCTCGTGAACCTCAGCTCGGACTCGCCGGAGCGCACCCGCGAGGGTGCCGCATGGGCGGAGGGGCACGGTGCTCGCTTCCTGACGGGCGGCGTCATGACGCCCGCGCCGATGGTCGGCACCGAGGCGGCGTACGTCTACTACAGCGGCCCGAGCGACCTGATGGAGGCCAACCGGGAGACGCTCGCGACGATCGGCGCGCCGCGGTATCTCGGGGAGGACCTGGGGCTGGCGCAGCTCATGTACCTGGCCAACCTCGACGTGTTCCTGACCTCTCTCGCGTCGCTCATGCACGCGACGGCACTGCTGGAGTCCAGCGGGGTCACGGCGTCGGCGGCGCTGGAGGAGCTGATGCTCACGCTGGTCGGCGTGGGGGAGATGCTCGCGGCCGGCGGGAGCCCGGGCGCCCAGATCGAAGCGGGCGAGCACCCCGGCGACCTGAGCACGGCCACCATGATGGGCGCGACGGCGGACCACGTGGTCGCCGCGAGCGAGGCGGTCGGCGTCGACACGGCCCTTCCCGCAGCGGTCCAGGCGTACTACACCTGGGTCCGCGACAACGGTCACGGGGGCGACAACTGGACCCGGATCATCGACGCGATGCGGCCGCGGCGTGGCTCGGGGAGCGAGGCCGCACCGCAGGCCTGAGGCGAGCCTGGTCAGCCCCCGCCGATCCGGCGGCGGGGGTCCAGGCCTGAGTCGGCGAGGCTCGTCACCATGCCGCCGGGCGTGAATGCCTGTTCCGCCCGCAGGTCGTGCACGACGGCGCGGAGCAGCCCGGGCAGGAAGTCCCGGCCCCGGCGCAGGCACCAGGGCAGCCCGGCCTTGACGAGCCAGGCCAGACGCTGCCATACCGACGGCGGGTCGGGCGCCCCGGGTAGGCGTGCGGCGAGGGCGTCGATCCTCGCCCTGGCTGTCGCTTGTCCGACGGCGGATGCTGTGGCCGAGGTGCTGCCGTCGACCGGGATGTTCGTCGTGACGGCGTACCGGGCGTCGAGATCGGCCAGCACCATCGCGGCGCTCAGCGTGAGCAGCCGGTGCCCGGCTGCTGAGGGGTGCACCCGGTCGACGTGCCAGGCGCGGTGCCCGGCGGGGGCGATCGCCCGCGCGGCGTCCACGACGACGACCCGCCCGGGTGCCGAGCCCGCGACCTCCTCCACCGCCGCGTTGATCGCCGCCACCCGGCGCCGCATGACGCGTCGCACCAGCCGCGGGCCGAGCTCGAACAGGCCGATGACCGGCAGCAGCACGAGGACGACGTCGGTACCGGCGCGGCACAGCTCGCCGACGGACCGGTGCAGGTCCGCCAGCGTGTGCCGGGCGTCGAAGTCGCTGCGGAGCACGTCGTTGCCGCCGACCAGCACGGTGGCGAGGTGCGGCCGTAGCGCCAGGGCGGCGTCGAGCTGCGTGCCGACGACGTCGCGGGAGCGGGCGCCCTCGGTAGCGAGGTTGGTGAACGTCTCCGCGCCGAGGACCGTGGCGAGATGCGCTGCCCAGCCAGGGCCGTGCACGGCGTCGGGACCGACCGTGTCGCCGACGCCAACGGTGATCGAGTCGCCGAGGGCGACGAGTCGGAAGCCGCGCTCACGTCCCGCCGGCGGCGTCATCTCACCGATGCCCCACAGGGCCCAGCTCGGGCAGCAGCGGGTCCGGTGTCAGGTCGAAGGCCCCGCGCGAGTGCAGCCCGAGCATCGCGTCGCCGGTGGCGCTCCACGGGAACAGCTCCGCACGCGCTCGGGCGGCCTTGCGCCGTCCGGGCACGTCGCGGTCCAGTACGTCGTGCAGGGCGAGGGCCAGCGCGGCGGCGTTCGGGGCTGCGGCGGCGCCGGCCGTACCGACCACCTCGGGCAGGGCGCTCGACGAGCTGCAGACGACCGGCGTCCCGGAGGCCAGCGCCTCGAGCGCCGCCAGCCCGAACGTCTCGATCGGCCCGGGGGCGATGACGACGTCGGCGCAGGACAGCAGCGTTGCGAGCCGGTCGCGGTCCGGGACGAACGACAGGAACCGGTGCGGCAGGCCTGCGGCCTCGGCCCGGCGCCGCATCTTCGGCAGGAGCGGCCCGGCCCCCGCGACGACGAGGCGCACGGGCCGGCCGTCCCGCACGAGCTGCGCGGCGGCGTCGATCGCGAGATCCGGGCGCTTCTCCGCGGACTGGCGGCTCGCGAGCACGACGAGCGCGGTGCCGGGCGGTGCGTACAGCGCGCGGGCCTCGTCGGAGTACCGGTCGGGCCGGAACCGTTCCAGGTCGACGCCGAGGGGTACCCGGTAGAGCGGCGGGAGCACCGCGGACCGGTTGCGGTCGGCCAGGCGTTCCACCTCGCCGGCCGCGAAGTGGGTGGTGGCCACCAGCCGGTCGAACCGGGTGAGCGTGGCGAGGTTGTACCGGTCGGCCAGGGCCGGAGCCGCGGCCGCACCGAACGTGGCCGCCGCACCGCCCGCCGCGGCGCCGGGAAACCAGGAGCGCAGCACGCCGTCGACCCGCTCGTGCAGCATCATCAGCGACGGGACGCCGGCCTCACGGGCCCAGTCGCCCAGCCCCGCGAGGGTGGTGCGGTCGCTCACCTCGAGCCGGTCGGGCGCGAGGGTCTCGAGCAGGCCCCGCATCTTGCCCGGCTGCACCACCGCGCGGTAGCCGCCGGAGAACGGCACGCGCGGCGCGGCGAGGCTGACCACCCGGACGCCGTCCACGAGCGATACGCCGTCCCGCCTGCCTGGCACGACCAGCACGGGTTCGTGACCCCGGGACAGGTACTGCCCGGCGATGGCGTGCATAGCGGTTCGGATACCCCCGGAACGAGGGCTGTAGAAGTTCGCGACGTGGACGATTCGCAAGTCAGACCTCCGCTGAGCCGGCTCTCGCGTGCACCCGGACCGCGTCCTCGTAGTGGCCGACGAGCTCGGAGCAGATGTCGTGCCACGTGCGGCCCTCGGCACGCTCGCGAGCCGAGGTGCCGAAGGCGCGCCGCTTGCGTTCGTCGCCCACCAGGTCGATGACGCGGGCGCGGAGCGCCTCGTGGTCACCCGGAGGGTACAGCCAGCCGTCGTGGGAGTGCCGCACGATGTCCAGCGGACCACCCGCTGCGGGTGCCACCACCGGGACCCCGCTGGCGTGCGCCTCCTGCAGCGTCTGGCCGAACGTCTCGAGCTCGCCCGGGTGCACGAACACGTCGAGGCCGGCCATCGCCCGCGACAGCTCGGCCCCGCGCAGCAGGCCCGTGAAGTGGGCCTCCGGGAGAACCTGCTGCAGGTGCTCCCGCTCGGGCCCGTCGCCGACGATCACGAGCCGTACGCCCGGCAGGTCCTGCACCACACGCAGCGCCTCGACCTGCTTCTCGGCGGCCAGCCTGCCCACGTAGCCCACGAGGATCTCGCGGCCGGCGCCGACCTTGCGGCGCCACGCCTCGTCGCGGAACCGCGGGTGGAACACCTCCGTGTCGACCCCGCGGCCCCAGAGCCGCAGGTTGGGGATGCCGTGCTCCTCGAGCTGCCGCATGGTCGCGGTGGACGGCGCGAGCGTCATCGTCGCGCGGTCGTGGATGTCCTTGACCCGCTTCCACAGCAGCGGCTCGAAACCGCCCAGCCCGTAGCGTGCCGCATAGCCGGGCACCTCGGTCTGGTAGACGGCGACGCTCGGCAGCCGCAGCCGCTCGGCGGCCAGGATGCCGCGCCACCCGAGGATGAACGGCGACGCGAGGTGGACGACGTCGGGCGCGAAGGTCGCCAGCGTGCGCTCGGTGCGCCACTTCTTGCCGACGACGAGCCGCACGTCCGGGTACCCGGGAAAGCCGATGGAGCCGAGCTCGACGACCGGGGCGCCGCTGACGAAGGGAGGGACATGTCCGATCGAGGCGTCGGCATCGGGCGCGAGGACCATTGCCTGGTCCCCCCGCTCGTGCAGGTGCTCGAGAACCCGCAGGACGGAATTCGTGACCCCGTTGACCTGCGGGAGAAAACTCTCCGCAACGATGGCTACTCGCACGTTACGAACTTGCCGGTCGTCGATGTCCGCACGGAGTCTTTAGTGCGGCGAGCCGAGGAACGGGTGGCGTCGAGACGGTAACCGCTGCACAGCGTTGTCACGTTCTCGACCGTAACCGAGCCATCGTGCAACTGGCACGACGAACCTCCTGGACGGCCCCTCAACTCGTCCTGGAGACCGCCCGACGCGACCAGGCGACCTGAACCAGCCGTACGATCGCCCCGACCATCAGCGCCACGAGAAGCACGTTGCGCAGGGCTCCGATGGTCGTGGCCAGCGGGAACCCGCCGAGGAACTCGCCGTACTGGAGCGGGTAGATCTCCATCGTGAGCCTGGCGACCACCACGGTGCCGAGAGCGGGCAGGAACCAGGTGCGGCGGGTGCCCTGGCTGCGGGTCCCGAGCGCGATCGCCGCGGCGATGGGCGGCCCGATCCACGCGATGAACTGCGGGGAACCCACCTTGTTGAAGACGATGAGGGCCAGCAGCTCCGCGGTGGCACCGATCAGCAGGACGTCACCCACGCGGTCGGGCCGGCGACGTGCCGCCCACCAGACGAGCGCCGCGATCAGCAGCGCGGCGACGGGGAGCGCGACGTCGAGCGCCTGCGCGACGGCGTCGGCCTGGGCGCCCTGCACCTCGTACGTGTAGATGACGTTGTCGTACTCGACCCGGATCGAGGGGTCCCAGAGCCGTGCCACCGTGAACGGCGTCGCACCGACCGCCTCGACCTGGAGCTGGCGGTCGCCCTGCTCCCCGAACACGTCGAGGACGTTGTCCTGCGCGCCGCCCACGACGGCCACACCGACGACGACCGCGCACACCGCGGCGCCCGGCAGCACCACGTTCCGGACGAACCCCTTGGCGCCCGACGCCGTCGCGGCCAGCGCGAGGGCCACCGCACCCGGGGCGATCTTGATCCAGGCGCCGATGGTCGCCAGCGCCATGGCGAGCGCGGGACGCCGGGCCGCGACGAGCAGTGACACGAGGATGATCGGCGCGAGCAGGCCGTCGAGCCGGCCGATCCAGATGGGTCCGAGCGCCACGAGGAACGCGAGCCAGAACCAGACGGCGACCCGTCCGCGCGGGCGTGCCCGGCCGAGTACCAGCACCGCACCGGCGTTCGCGGCGGTGACGAGGGCCATCCACACCCAGTCGTAGTCGTGCGTGGAGTCGGTGAACAGCGCGGGAACCACCATGGGCGCGAGCGCGCCGAGCGGATAGACCCAGTCGTAGTCGAAGACCGGCCACGACCCGGTGCCCAGGCCGTTGCGGACCCACCACTCGTACAGACCCACGTCGCCGAGGATCTGCGGCTCGAAGACCCACGCCTGCAGGAGGATCCAGGCGTGGGCCAGCACGAAGCCGATCCACAGGGCCGGCCACGAGGTGAGCACGTGGTTGGCGGACCGCAGGATGTCCTTGCCCACGGCCTTGGGGGCTGGCTGGGGCGTTGGCTTGGGCGTTGGCGAAATGTCTGACGCGCTCGGCACGGCCACATCCTTGCACGTGCTGGATGTCGGACCTGCCCGGTACTGCTGCCTGGTACTAACCGCCGAGGTAGGCCACGTCGCCGTTCGAGCTGCGGATCACTACCGTGCGCTCGGCGTTCGGGTCGGTGGTCCCCTCGACGATCTGGTCGCCGTTCGAGGTGTTGATGGTCAGGGCGACCGGCTCGCCGTCGCCGACGACCGTGACCTTGCCGTTGCTGGACACGCCGGAGACGTCGCCGCCGACCCCGGAGATCTCCACCGAGCCGTTGCTGGTGTCCGCCGAGGCGTCGCCGGTCACCGAGTCGATGGTGATCTCGCCGTTGCTGCTGTCGGCGGTGACCGTGCCGTCCACATCGGCGACCGTGATCTCGCCGTTCGACGTCGAGGCGTCCACGTCGGCCCGGGAGCCGGTGATCTCGATGTCGCCGTTGCTGGAGCGGGCGTCCAGCGGGCCGGTGAGACCCGTGGTCTCGACGTCGCCGTTGCTCGTGTCCAGGGACAGGTCGCCGGCCAGGCCGGTCGCCACGATGTCGCCGTTCTCCGTGCGGATCACGACCTCGGTGCCGGCCGGCAGCGCGACGTCGAGCGCACCCGAGCAGCGTGGCAGGGCGATGAACCACCCGCACCGGTGCGTGAGCTCGAGCCGGCTCGCGGACTCGTCGGCCGAGTACGTGGGCTCACGCAGGCCGCTGTGCGCTATGACGTCGACCTCGATGTCGCCCTCGGCGGCGGTGACTGTGACGTCGCCGTCGGCCACGAGCTCGACGGTGTCGACGGCGTCGTAGGACCGGTGGGTGGTGCGGGTCTCCGACATCGTCAGGTCGGTCAGGAACAGTGCGCCGAGGACGATCACCACGACGGCGAGGGTGATGCCTGCGGCCGCCAGAACGCTGCCTGTCGCGCCACGCCGCGGCTCCGGTGCGTCGGCGCGGACCGGGGCGTCCTGGGGGTACGGCTGGTTCATGAGCGGGATCCGTTCTGGTCGAGCCAGCGCAGCACGGCGAGCACCCGGCGGTGGTCGTCGGCGGCGGGCGGGAGGCCGAGCTTGTTCAGGATGTTGGTGACGTGCTTCTCCACCGCGGCCAGCCCCACGACGAGGCGGTCCGCGATGGCGGCGTTGGAGCGGCCCTCGGCCATGAGCGCGAGCACCTCGCGCTCCCGCCGCGTCAGGACGTCGAGGTCGGAGCCGGGGTGGCGCGCGATGATCTGGGTGACCACCTCGGGGTCCACGACGGTGCCGCCGCCGGACACCCGGGTTACGGCGTCGAGGAACTCGTCGACGTCGGCGACGCGGTCCTTGAGCACGTAGCCGAGGCCGCGGGCGCCGCGCGCGAACAGCTCGGTCGCGTAGCTCTGCTCCACGTACTGCGACAGCACGAGGACCGGCAGGTCGGGGTGCAGGCTGCGCAGGTGCACGGCGGCGCGCAGCCCCTCGTCGGTGTGCGACGGCGGCATCCGGACGTCCGTGACGAGCAGGTCCGGCAGCTCGGCGTCGGGCAGGGAGAGCGCGCGGACGAGCTCGTCCGCCGTGCCGTACCCCGTCACGGTGTGTCCCTCGGCGGCGAGCAGCCGCGTGAGGCCGTCCAGGAGGAGGACGGAGTCCTCGGCGATCACGATGCGCACGGCACCTCCACGGTCAGGCGGGTGCCCGCACCGGGCGGGCTGTCGAGCTCGAACGTGCCGTCGAGGGCCATGACCCGGCCGCGCAGGCCTTCGAGGCCGCTGCCGTGGGACAGCTCGGCCCCGCCGCGGCCGTCGTCGTGCACCGTGACGCGCAGGCGCACCGGGTCGTCGTCGGGCACGAGGGTCGCTGTCACCCGGACGGAGTCCGCGCCGGCGTGCTTGGCGACGTTGGTCAGGGCCTCGGCGACCACGAAGTAGGCGGCGGCCTGCGCCGCGGCGCTCGCGGGCGACAGGTCGCCCGTGACCTCGACGCGCACGGGCACCGGGCTGCGTCCCGCCAGGGCGGAGAGCGCGGCGTCGAGCCCGCGGTCGGAGAGGACCGCTGGGTGGATGCCGCGCACCAGGTCGCGCAGCTCGGCGAGCGTCTCCTTGATCTCGCGGTGCGCGAGCTCGAGGGCGGCGACCGCGTGCTCGGGATCCTTGTCGGCCAGCCGGCGGGCCACACCGAGCTCGACACCGAGGGCGACGAGGCGCTGCTGGGCGCCGTCGTGCAGGTCGCGCTCGATGCGGCGCCGTTCGGTGTCGGCCGCCGAGACGACCGCGGTGCGTGACTCGGTGAGGACCACTGCCCGTTCCCGCGCGGTGTGCGCTGACGCCTCGGCGAGCCGCGTTTCGTGCTCGGCGACGGCGGCGCGGGCGCGGGCGACGTCCGCGGCGGACGGCCCGAGCAGGGACGTCGCGAGGCGCAGGACGAGGTACGACCCGTACTGCGCGAGGGCGGCGGCGACCCACACGAGCACGACGGCGCCGCCGACCGCACCGACGACGGTGGCGGCCCATGACAGGCCCGACCAGCTCGCGAGGGCGCTGTCCCTGCCGAGCAGCGCGAACACGAGGGCGGCGGCGGCCCCGCCGACCAGCGCGGCGGCGGTGGCGAAGAACACGGAGCTGACCAGCATCGCGAGGAAGGCGTAGAGGGTGGCGGCCCACGCGCGGTTGTCGCGGGCCGGCGCCCACAGCGTCGACCGGAGCCCGCGCCGGGCGGGCACGGGGAGCGGCGGCGGGGCGGGGATCGTGAGCCCCGTCTGGGCGGCGAGGCGCGCACGCTCGACCCCGCCGAACCACCGCGCGCCGATCAGGGCCCCGGCGAGCAGCGGCACCCCGACGCCGAGCGCCGGGACGAGGCCGGCGGACACCGTGACGAGGACCCACAGGACCACCCCGCCCGTCAGATGCCAGATCCAGCCGACGGCCAGGGCGGCGAAGGCGCGCCAGGTGGCTGCGTCGTACGGCGCCCTGAAGAACGCGGGGGCCGAGACGAGGGCGGGCGCGACGCGGTCCTCGAGGGTGCGGGGCCGGGGCGGCGTCGGGCCATCATCGCTGGTCATGTGCATGACACTAGGCCGACACGCGGCCCGGCGACATGCTGCCGCCCCACGGCACGAGGGTGGGGTTTCCCCTACCCCCGGCCTGCCGGCGGAGCGGTCAGGCGAACGCGCTGGTGCCCGTGATCTCGCGACCGATGATCAGCGCCTGCACGCTCTCCGTGCCCTCGTACGTGTGCAGGGCCTCGATGTCGGTGAAGTGCCGGGCCACGCGGTTCTCCAGCAGGATGCCGTTGCCCCCGAGCAGGTCCCTGGCGACCGCCGCGATCTCGCGGGCGCCCCGCGTGCAGGTGTACTTGGCGAGCGAGGCCTGCGGGCCCGTGAGCTGCCCGGCCTCGTCGAGCCGCGTCATCTGCTTCACGAGGAGCTGGATCTGCGTGAGGGTCGACAGCATCGTGGTGAGGCGCTCCTGCACCATCTGGCTCGCGGCCAGCGGGCGACCGAACTGCGTCCGCTGCTTCGAGTAGGCCACGGCCGACTCGTAGCACGCGACGGCCTGGCCGACGGCCTGCCAGGCGACGCCGAGGCGGGTCGCGAACAGGACGCGCGCGGTGTCCTTGAAGGTGCGGGCCTTCGGCAGGAGGTTCTCGGCCGGGACGAACACGTCGGTCAGCACGATGTGCGCCTGGTGGATGGCGCGCAGCGAGACCTTGCCCTCGATGGTCGTCGCCGCGTAGCCGGGGGCGTCCTGCGGCACGATGTAGCCGTGCACCTGGTTGTCCTCACCACGTGCCCACACGACCGAGATGTCGCCGACCGAGCCGAGGCCGATCCACTTCTTCTCGCCGTTGATGACGTAACCCTCGACGCCGTCCCGCGTCTCCTTGACCGCGGAGGTCTCCAGGCCGACCGAGTCCGAGCCGTGCGTCGGCTCGGTGAGCGCGAACGCGCCGAGGAGCTCGCCCCGGGCCATGGGGCCGGCGTACCTCTCGATCTGCTCGTCGGAGCCGAGCATGACGATCGAGCGCAGCGCGAGGCCGCCCTGCACGCCGCAGATGGTGGAGACCGAGCCGTCGCCGCGTGACATCTCCATCGCGGCCAGGCCCTCGGCCATCTTGGAGATCTTCGGGTAGCCGGGCACGTCCACGCCGTCGCGCAGGAAGTCCAGCTCGGCCATGCGCTTGACCAGGTCCATCGGGACCTCGTACCGCTCCCAGTAGCCGTCGATGACCGGCAGGACCTCGTCCTGCACGAACCGGCGGACGGCGAGCTGGTGTGCCCGCTCCTCCTCCGTCACGTCGGCGAAGGCACCGGCGAAGTCGATGTCGAGCGGCTGCGAGACGTCGTAGTCGGGCGCCGTCACACCTGGGGTCTGAGTCATGGTTCCATGGTGCTCCGGTACTGGATCTCAGGTCAAACGATACTAGGTCTCAGTGACCGCAGGCCTGTCCGGCGGCCCATGGCTGCGGCTGGGTCCGCACCCGTTCGCCCGACGTGGCGGCGGCCCGCACCTCGAGCTGGAGGTACTGGTCCTGCGCGGCCTCGGCCACGGAGTACGGCGCCGGCGCCCCCTCCAGCACGTGGTCGGCCATGTCGGCGACGATGCGTGCGATCGACAGCTCGTCGTCGGGCAGGCGCGCGGGGCGGAACTCGTTGCGGTACAGCCACTCGCCGTCGAGCGTGTAGCCGCGCAGGTACAGGCCTTCGTGACTGCCGGCACCGCCCGCGGCGACCCGCTCCAGCCTGGAACGCCGGGGAAGCGCGTCGGCGCCGACGTGCCGCACGACGTCGTCGCGCAGCTCGCCGCGCTCACCACGGACCGACAGCGCGGGGGAGCGGACCCAGGAGCGGTACTGGACGTCGTCGAACTCGTAGGTACCGAGCCGGCCGCCGAACTCCAGCCATGCGGTCGCGTGCACCGTGTCGACGAGGTCCAGGTCCTCGGGATCGCCCGCGCGGCTGGGGCTCGGCAGCACCCGGCGTGCATCGCGCCGGGCGGTGATCACCGCGTCCTCGAACGTGATGCCAAGTGCCCGGCGCAGCACGCTGAGGCCGTGGTAGTCGTGGGCCACCGCGACGTGCGCGTCCGTCACGGTGCCCAGCAGCCCCGAGCGGGCGACCGCGAGCTGCGCCCCGACCAGCGGCTCCAGGTGGTACTGCTCGGCGACGTGCACGCAGGCGCCGTCGTCCACGAGCCGCTGCAGGGCCGCCAGCTCCTCGACGGTGCCCGC